>NZ_JBVIBK010000012.1:0-253196 GCF_055573455.1 Streptomyces sp. NPDC030183 | reverse complement strand
AAACGCCTGCGTCAGCACCCCGACAGCGATCCGGTCCGACAACCGCTCACCCGCAGGCGTCCTGGCCTGCCCCACCCTCGCCACACGAACGACAACGAGACACAACCACTTAAGTCACCGGCATTGCACCTAGGCCCTGTCCGCGGAGTCCACCGGCGATCCGCCGAACGAGCGGGGTGGCCCGAACACTGGGATGCTGGGACGGACAACCTGTCCACGACCTGACGAACGCGGGTGGTGACGCCGTGGCTGGGGTCGAGCAGAGCGCGTCGGGGGCCTCCCCGGAGCGGGCCGACCCCCAGGGCGACCCGTTCCTGCGGACCCGGTTCGCCGTACCCGCGCGCCCCACCACCTTCCTGCGGCGCGAACGGCTGGTCGAACGCCTCGACGAGGCAGTACGGACGCCGCTGACCCTGATCGAGGGCGCCGCGGGGGCCGGCAAGACGCTGCTGGCCGCCGACTGGGCGGCCGGGCGGGACGACCCCGTGGCCTGGCTCACCGCCGACACGGTCGGCCAGGTCGGCGGCATGTTCTGGGCCTACCTCCTGGAGGCTCTGCGCCTCTCCGGCGCCGGGCTGCCCGAGGTCGCCCCGCCCTCGGACGCCCGCCGGATCGACACCGCCGCACTGACCCGGCTCGCCACCGCCCTCAGCGCGCGCGAACGGCCCGTGACGGTGGTGCTCGACGAGTTCGACCGGGTCACCGCCCCCGAGGTGCCGGACCAGCTCGACTTCCTGCTGCACCACGCGGGCGCGGGTCTCCGGCTGATCCTCGTCACCCGCACCGAACCGCTGCTGCCGCTGCACCGCTACCGGCTGGCCGGCGAGGTCACCGAGATCAGGGACGCGGAGCTGGCCTTCACGTCCGAGGAGGCCGCGACCCTGCTCAGGCTCCACGGACTGCGCCTGCCCCCGGCCGAGGCCGACGCCCTCGTCGACCGCACCCGGGGCTGGGCCGCGGGCCTGCGGCTGTGCGCCCTCGCGGCCCGCGAGAGCCCGCACCCGGAGACGTATCTCAAGGAGTTCGAAGCCGACCGCACCCCCATGGCCGACTACCTCCTGACGGAGGTGCTCAAGCGGCAGACCCCCGAGACTCAGGACCTCCTGCTCAGGACCAGCGTCCTCGACCGGTTCTGCCCCGAGCTGGCGAACGCGCTGACGGGACGCCTCGACGCCGGGCCCATCCTGGCCGGTCTGCACCGCGCCAACGCCTTCGTGGAACACCTCGGCCACACCTGGTACCGCCTCCACCCGCTGTTCGCGGAGATACTCCGCGCCCACCTCCATGTACGCGCACCCGGTCTCGAACCCGAACTGCACCGCAGGGCCGCCGAGTGGCTGCGCGACTCGGGCTCCCTCACGGAAACCCTCGACCACGGCGCGGCGGCGGGCGTGTGGGACTTCACCGCCGGTGCCCTGGTCGACGACCTCGCCATCGGTCAGCTCTTCACCGGACTGCGCTCCGACGAACTGGCCGACCTGTTCTCCCGGATGGGCCCCGAGGCGACGAGCCCCGCCACGGACCTGGTCCGCGCGGCCCGCGAGCTGGCCCGGCACGACGTCGACCGGGGCCGCGCCCACCTGCGGCACGCGGAGGAGAGCCTCCTGGCACGCGGCCCGGCGGAGGACGCCACCGACCTCGCGGCCGCGTGGCTGAGCTGCGCCCTGCTGGAGGCGGTGGTGGCGCGGCAGACGGGCTCGCCCGGCAAGGCCCTGCGGGCGGTCGCGGCGGCCGAGCGGCTGAGCAGCCGGATCCCCGCCGACCTCCTGGAGAAGCATCCGGAAGTCACCGCGCAGCTCGTGGCCCATCTCGGCTCGGCCCTGCTGTGGGCCGGCCGCTTCGAGGACGCCCGCGCCGCCCTGTCCTCGGTGGCCCGCGCCCCCGGCGCGGCCGCCACCGAACTCCTGCGCGCCGACTGCCTGGGCCGCCTGGCGCTGATCGACTCCCTCAACGGCTGGCCCGGCAGGGCGGAGCGCACCGCACTGGAGGCGACCGCCGCCGCGGAGCGGTGCGGACCGCCGCAGCCGTCCGGTTGCGGCGTCGGACGACTGGTCCTGGCCGCCGTGGCCGTCGACCGCGACGACCTCGCCTCCGCCGAGTCCCTCCTGGAGACCACGGACGACGCCGAGTCCGTGCTGCGTGACCCGGTGCTGGACGCGGGCCAGGCCCTCACGACCGCGCGGCTGCTGCTGGCACGGGAGCGGACACAGGCGGCCCTGCGAGCCGTACGGTCGACGGTGCCCGCCGAAGTGGTCTCCCCCTGGGCCGAGGCGTGCACCACGCTGATCACCTCCGACGTCCACCTCGCCGAGGGCCGGCCGGAGGAGGCCGCGGAACTGCTCCGGTCGCTGCCCGAGGACCAGCCGGCGTCCGCGGTGGGCGCCGCCCGGGCCCACCTGGCGGCCGGCCGGCCCGACGAGGCGCTCGACCTGCTCGACCGGGCGCACCCGGAGGAACACGGCGGCCCCGCGGTGTCCGTACGCGCCACCCTGGTCCGCGCGCAGGCCGCGCACCGGGCGGGCGACGCCGCCGCCACCCGCCGTCTCCTCGCACGGGCCCTGCACCAGGCACGCAGCGACGAACTGCGCCGACCCTTCCACGAGGCGGGCCCCTGGATCCGCCCGTTCCTCGCCGCACCGCCGCTGCGGGAACTCGCGGCGGGCTGGCTCCAGCCCGGTGCCGCCCACCCGGACGCCGCCCCCGCCCCGGACGCCGCCGCGGTGATCGTGGAACAGCTGAGCGGACGCGAGCGGGACGTCCTCCAGCGCGCCGCCGAGATGATGTCGACGGAGGAGATCGCCGCCGATCTGTACGTGTCGGTGAACACCGTCAAGACCCATCTGAAGAGCGCCTACCGGAAGCTGGCCGTGAACCGCCGCAACGACGCCGTACGCCGCGCACGCGAACTCCGGCTGCTGTGACCCCGGGCGGGGACCGCGCGTCCCGACCGCCCCTGCCCCGGCTAACCCGCGAGACCCGGTCCCGGAACGACATGGATCTTCGGTCCGGGGCCCGCGCCCCGCGGGCGGCGGCCGGCCAGGACGGGGCCGACGTCGTCGAGGCCCACGGTGGCGGCGACGAGCGGCCTGGGGTCGACCGTGCCGTCGGCGTACGCGCGGATGGCGGCGTCGAGACCGGGGGACGCGGACAGGATGCCGACCGCTGTGACGTCCTTGAGGACGAGGGCGCGGGTGTCGAGGCGACTGGGTTCACCGGCCAGCCCGATGTACACCAGGCGGCCACCCGGCTCCACGAGTTCCAGGGCCCTCGCGGGCAGCGGAGCGGCGTTCGAGGCGTCCACGACCGCGTCGAACGGCAGGTCGGGCACCGAGTCCTCCGCCCAGACCCGCTCGAACCCCAGACCGCGGGCGAAGGCGAGGGAGTCCTCGGTGGCCCCCATCAGGTGGACCTCGGCACCGGCGGCGCGCAGGAACATCGCGGTCAGCAGGCCGATCGTCCCCGGACCGAGGACCAGGGCACGGTCCCCGGGGCGCGGCTCGGCCGCCCGCGCGGCACGCAGGGCGTTGCCGCCCGGCTCGACGAGCGCGCCGAGGACGGCGTCGACGGAATCGGGCAGGGCGTGCAACGACGACGCCGGAACGGCGAGTCGCTCCGCCAGCGCACCCGCCCGCCCGCCGCGGATACCGACCTCCTGCCGTGTCCCGCACACATGCCGGCGCCCCCGCAGACAGCGGCGGCAGGTGCCGCAGCCGAGCATCGTGTCGCCCATGACACGGCGGCCGACCCAGCCGACGTCGACGCCGCCGCCGACGGCCGTGACCCGGCCGCACCACTCATGGCCCAGCCGCATGGGGTAGGCGGCGTGCCCCTGGTGGAGGTAGGCCATCTCACCGGTGAAGAACTCCACGTCGGTGCCGCACACCCCGACCCGCTCGACGTCGACCACGACCTCGCCGGGGCCCGCCACCGGCGAGGGAAGCTCCCGCACCTCGTACGCGCCGGGGCCGGTCAGCACGAAGGCGCGCATCGGGCGGCCGGTCATCGGGGGCGTGAGCTGCACGGGGGCTGTCTCCAGGGCGGGACGGCGGGGAGCGGTGGCGCCTCAGGCGCGCGGTTCGGCGAGCGGCCCGAGCAGCGCCTGGATCTCGTCGAGCGCGTCCACCAGCGTGGTCAGAGGTGTCCGGTAGGCGAGGGCGCTGATGCTCACCGCGCCGGACGGGGCCGTGGGCGAGGTGAGGTACACGGGCAGGGCGAGGCAGTGCACGCCCGTCTCGTTCTCCTGGTCCTCGAAGGCATAGCCCTCGACGGCCGCCGCCGCGAGGGCGGTGTGCAGGTCGGCCGCCGTGCACAGCGTCCGGGGCGTCCGGCGCTCCAACGGCACCTCGCCGACCCACGCCCGGACCTCCTCCAGGGACGTCAACTCCCGGGCGAGCAGCACCTTTCCGACCGCGGTGGTGTGGGCGGGGTTGCGGCCGCCGATCGTCGACGTCAGCCTGACGGCCCCGGTGGGCGGATCGACCTTCGCGCGGTAGACGACCTCCCGGCCGTCCAGCACCGCGTAGTGCGCGGTCTCGCCGAACCGATGCGCCAACGCCTCCAGCACCGGACGGACGCGCACATGCTCGGGCCGCGCCTCGTGGTGGGCGAACGCCATGCGCAGGAACTCGTCCCCGAGCACATAGCGGCTGCTGTCGTCCTGGTCGGCGAGACCGGCCCGGCGCAGGGCCCCCAGAGCCCGGTGCACGGTCGGCTTGGGGCTGCCGATCACCCGGGTCAGCTCGTCCAGACCGACCCCGTCGGGATACCGGGACAGCTCCTTGAGCACGGCCAGCACCCGGTCCGAGCCCACGAGACGGCCACTCTCCGGGCCGGCCGCGCCGTCCCCGGAGGGGGCTGTCGATTCGTCGTTCACCTGCGTATCCTGCATGCCGTTCCAAAATGTAGATCGTCGTACCGATTAATGGAAAGGGCTCGATCGTGAAACTCCGCAGCGCGCAGTGGTACGAGGGTCAGGACCGCAACGCCTACCTCCACCGGGCGTGGATGCGCAGAGGTGTGCCGGACGACGCCTTCACCGGCCGGCCCCAGATCGCCATCGCCAACACCGCCTCCGACCTCACCCCCTGCAACGCCCACCTCGACGAGGTGGCCGCCTCGGTCCGCAACGGAGTGTACGAGGCGGGCGGCATCCCCCTGGACCTGCCCGTGGTGTCGCTGGGGGAGACGAACGTGCGGCCCACCGCCATGCTGTGGCGCAACATGGCGGCCATGGCCACCGAGGAGATGCTGCGGGCCAACCCCATCGACGGCGTCGTCCTCCTCGGCGGCTGCGACAAGACGATCCCGTCCCTGCTCATGGCCGCCGCGTCGGTGGACCTGCCCGCGGTGGTGGTCCCGGGCGGCCCGATGCTCAACGGCACCTTCCGCGGCAGCCCGCTGGGCTGCGGCACGGGGGTGTGGCAGCTGTCGGAGGAGGTCCGCGCGGGCACGCTCTCCCAGGAGCAGTTCCTCCGCTCCGAGTCGGCGATGATCCGCAGCCGGGGCCACTGCAACACGATGGGTACGGCGTCGACGATGGCGCTGGTCGCCGAGGCGCTGGGCACGGTGATCCCCGGTGTGGCCGGCACCCCCGCCCCGGACAGCCGGCTGCTGAAGTCGGCGCACCACACCGGCCGGCTGGCGGTGGACATGGTCGCGGTCGACCGGCGGCCCGCGACCTTCCTGACCAAGGGGTCCTTCCACAACGCGATCGTGGCCCTCGCCGCCATCGGCGGCTCCACCAACGCGGTCGTCCACCTCCTCGCGATCGCGGGCCGGCTGGGCATCGACCTGACGCTCGACGACTTCGACCGCATCGGCTCACGCGTCCCCGTCCTGGTGGACCTCCAGCCGGCGGGCCGCTTCCTGATGGAGGACCTCCACCGCGCCGGCGGCCTGCTCGCCGTGCTGCGCGAGGTCCGCGACCTGCTCGACCCCGACGCGCTGACCGTCACGGGCGAGCCGCTGGTGACCTACCTGGACGACGCTCCGATCTACGACGCCGAAGTCATCCGCACCCGCGCCGAACCGCTGGTCGCCGAGGGCGGCATCGCCGTCCTGCGCGGCAACCTCGCCCCCGACGGCGCCGTGATCAAACCGGCCGCCGCCTCCCCGCACCTGCTCCGCCACCGCGGCCGGGCCGTCGTCTTCGACTCCATCGAGGACTTCCGGGCACGCATCGACGACCCCGACCTCGACGTGGACGCCGACTCCGTCCTCGTCCTGCGCGGCTGCGGCCCCAAGGGCTACCCGGGCATGCCCGAGGTCTCCAACATGCCGCTGCCGAGGAAACTCCTCGAACAGGGTGTCCGTGACATGGTCCGCGTCTGCGACGGCCGGATGAGCGGCACCGCCTACGGCACCGTCGTGCTCCACGTGGCCCCGGAGGCGGCGGCCGGCGGCCCCCTCGCACTCGTCCGTACGGGGGACGTCATCGTCCTCGACGTCGAGGCCCGCCGGATCGACGTCGACGTACCCGCCGACGAACTCGCCCGCCGCACCCCCGGCAAGGCCACCGTCGACGGCTACGCCGCCCCCCGCCGCGGCTGGGAACGCCTCTACGTCGACCACGTCACCCAGGCCGACACCGGCGCCGACCTCGACTTCCTGACCGGCTCCAGCGGATCCGAGGTGAGCCGCGAGTCCCACTGACACACGTCCCGGGCTCGGTGCGACGGGCCGTCGAGCGGGTGAAGCGTGAGGCGGCATCCGTACGGCGGGGCATGCATGAACCGCACGGCCGCACGCGGCCGGATCGACGGCCACGCACCCTGGGAGACGAGCGGTGAACCAAAGAGACGATCAAACCGACCCCACGACCCATCAGGTCCCGGTCCTCATCGTCGGCGGTTCCCTCGTCGGCCTGTCGACCTCGCTGTTCCTGGCCCGCCTGGGAGTACGGCACATCCTGGTGGAGCGCCACGCCGGCACCTCCATCCACCCCCGCGGGCGCGGCAACAACGTCCGCACCATGGAACTGTTCCGGACCGCCGGTGTCGAGCCGATGATCCGGGATGCCGCCGCCACGCTGGCCGACAACCACGGCATCCTGCAGACGCCCACCCTGGTCGGCGACGCGGGCGAGTGGCTCTTCCGGGAGATCGACGCGGGCGGCGGACTCGCCCGCTTCAGCCCCAGCTCCTGGTGCCTGTGCAGCCAGAACGACCTGGAGCCGGTGCTGCGCCACCACGCGGCGGACCTCGGCGGCGACCTGCGGTACTCGACCGAGCTGATGTCGTTCACCGACGACCCGTCGGGCGTCACCGCGGTGGTCAAGAGCCGTGAGACGGGCGAGCACACCACGATCCGCGCGGAGTACCTCGTCGCCGCCGACGGCCCGCGCAGCCCCGTCCGTGAGCAGCTCGGCATCGGCCAGAGCGGTCCCGGGGACCTGTTCCACAACGTCAGCATCACCTTCCGCTCCCGCCGGCTGGCCGACGTCGTGGGCGACCGGCGGTTCATCGTCTGCTACCTGACCAGCCCGGACGCCGACGGCGCGCTGCTGCCCGTGGACAACCGCGAGAACTGGGTCTTCCACGCTCCCTGGCACCCCGAACACGGCGAGACGCTGGAGGAGTTCACCGACGAGCGGTGTGTCGAGCACATCCGGCGCGCGATCGGGGTCGCCGACCTCGACGTGCACATCACCGGCAAGGCCCCCTGGCACGCCGCCCAGCGGGTCGCCCGCCGCTACCGGTCGGGACGGGTGTTCCTGGCCGGCGACTCGGCCCACGAGATGTCCCCCACCGGCGCCTTCGGCTCCAACACCGGCATCCAGGACGGCCACAACCTGGCGTGGAAGCTGGCCGCGGTGCTGGGCGGCTGGGCCGGGGAGGGACTGCTGGACACGTACGACGCCGAGCGCCGCCCGGTCGCGGAGGCGACCAGCGCCCGCGCCGCCGCACGGTCGGTCGAGCACAGCCACCCCGGCTTCGCCCCGCCCCCCGGCGCACAGGGCGGCCCGCAGCGCGGCATCCTCGACGTGGCGCTCGGCTACCGCTACCCGCGGGGCGCCGTCGTCGGCGCCGACCCGGCCGCGCCCGTCGTACCGGAGCGGCTCGACCTGTCCGGCGAACCCGGCAGCCGGGCACCCCACATGGCCGTACGGCACCGGGGCGAAGAGATCTCCACCCTGGACCTCTACGAGCGGTCGTTCGTGCTGCTCAGCGACGCCGACGACCCGAGCGGGTGGCACGAGGCCGCCGTCCGCCTCGCCGCGTCCCTGTCCGTCCCCCTGACGTCGTACCGGGTGGGCGACGGCCCCGACGCCGAACTGACACCCCTCGGCGACACCGACTGGTCGGCCGCCCACGGCACGACACGCGAGGGCGCCGTCCTCGTCCGCCCCGACGGGTTCGTGGCATGGCGGTCCCGGGAGCGGACCCCGGACGCGGAGGCGACCCTCCACGAGGTCCTGAGCACCCTCCTGGCCCGCTGACCCCGGAGACGACACCGCACACCCGCACACCGCACGCCCGCACACCCACACACCGCACGCCGCTCGCCGAGCCGCCCGGACCCACGCCGGGACGTGGGCGAGGGCCGGCCCGGCCGTGCCCGTGACGGTGTGCCAGATACGCCGGCCGCTGTGGCCGTCACGCCCTTCCCACGTGACGGCCACAGCGGCTTTTCCGTGGCCGTCGCCGGTCGCCCGCCCGCACCCGGACCCCGGGCCCCTCCGCCGGGCCGACGCAGGTCACCTGGGCAGAGCACACGAGTCGCGCGCTTCCCGAGGCGGGCACAGGATCGAGAAACCGACATTCGTCCGCCACCGCCCAACGAAGGAGAAGTGCGCAGGATGACCACCACATCTGACCGCCTTTCGGAACCGCCGACGTCACCGGCATCGCAGCGCGTCTCCCAGTCCGTGTTCGACGGCTCCCGGCTACGGGTCGTCCTGCTGGTGGACGTCCACGACGGAGCCCAGCAGCAGTTCCTCGAGGCGTACGAGGGGCTGTGCAACCAGGTCGCGTCCGTTCCCGGGCATGTGAGCGACCAGCTGTGCCAGTCCATCGAGAACCCCTCCCAATGGCTCATCACCAGCGAGTGGGAGAGCGCCCCGCCCTTCCTCACCTGGGTGAACAGCGAGGAACACGTGCGGATGGTGGAGCCCCTGCACAGCTGCGTCCGGGACACCCGGTCGCTGCGCTTCCACATCGTCCGGGAGACCGGCGGCCCCGAGGCCGGGGCAGCGTCCGGGCAGCGTCGCCTCCAGACGGCCCCGAGAATCGGCGACGGCCTGATCCGGCACGCGCTCACCTTCACCGTCAAGCCGGGCAGCGAGGACGTCGTCGCCAAGATCCTCGCCGACTACGACCCGCCCAAGGCGCAGGTCGACGCCACCACCCGGCTGTGCCGCACCTCCCTGTTCATGCACGGCAACCGGGTCGTGCGGGCCATCGAGGTACGGGGCGACCTGCTCGCCGCGCTGCGGTACGTCGCCCGGCAGCCCGAGGTGCGCGCCGTCGAGGAGGCCATCAACCCGTATCTGGAGCAGGACCGGGACCTCGACGACCCCGAGTCCGCCCGGCTCTTCTTCACCCGCGCCGCGTTGCCCGCGGTCCACCATGTGACGACGGGCCAGGAGGGCGCGGACGCCGAACGGCGCGCGTACTACTACCCGGCCCGTGAGGGATGCGGCATGCGGCTGGCCGAACTGCTCTCCCGGCACGACACGGCGGCGGCGGAGGACGCGCACGGACCGGTGCTGCGCAGCACGATCTTCCAGCGCGACGACGTCGTGGTGCGGCTGGTCGACGTGCGCCGCGGCTCCGACACGGACCCCGGCGCCGTGTTCGGCCTCACGGACCGGGACCGGGCGGCCGAGCTGACGGCCCTGCTCGACGAGGAAGTCCTCGCGGCCGGCGGTTCCACGCCGAAGAAGGGCACCCACGCCCACCCGGCGACGGCCGCCCCCATGCGCCTCGTGACCGACCGCCGCGCGGCCGGCGCCTGACCGCCCCCGCCCGGGCCGCGACAGCCATCCCCTCGTCTCCCCACAGCACAAGTTCGGAGGAACGTCGTGACGAAGAGCCATCCCGCGATCGTGGATCTCAGTGAGATCGAGCCCAACACCAGGCGTGGTGGCGATCTACGCGCCATGCTCACCCCCACCACAGTCGGCTCCACCAGCGGTTTCATGGGTGTGGCCATCGTGCAGCCCGGCGACCGCATCGCCGAGCACTACCACCCGTACTCCGAGGAGTTCGTCTACGTCGTCTGCGGGCAGCTGGAGGTCGACCTGGACGGCGAACCCCATCCGCTGCTGCCGGAGCAGGGACTGATGATCCCCGCCCATGTACGGCACCGCTTCCGCAACGTCGGCAACGTGGAGGCCCGCCTGGTCTTCCACCTCGGCCCGCTGGCCCCGAGCCCGCCGCTCGGCCACGTCGACACCGAGGAGACCGACGCCGTACCGGTCGCGGCCCACGAGGGCGGGCACCGGATCGCCGAGCGAAGTCGAGTCGGCTCATGACCAGGCGCGTCGCGGTCACCGGCATCGGCGTCGTCGCCCCCGGCGGGATCGGCATACCGGCGTTCTGGGATCTCCTCGCGAACGGCCGCACGGCGACGCGGGGCATCACGTTCTTCGACCCGTCCGGGCTGCGCTCGCGGATTGCAGCAGAGTGCGACTTCGACCCGTCGGCCCACGGGCTGGCGGCGGAGGACATCGCGCGCTGCGACCGGTACATCCAGTTCGCGCTGGTCGCGGGGGAGGAGGCGGTACGGGACTCCGGCATCGACCTCGCCGCCGAGAACCCCTGGCGCGTCGGCGTCTCCCTGGGCACCGCCGTCGGCGGAACCACCCGGCTGGAGCACGACTACGTGCTGGTCAGCCATGGCGGGCAGCGCTGGGACGTGGACCACCGGGAGGCCGGCCCGCATCTGCACCGGGCGTTCTCGCCCAGCACCCTCGCCTCGACGGTGGCGGAGCGGTTCGAGGCGCGCGGGCCGGTGCAGACCGTCTCCACCGGCTGCACCTCGGGACTCGACGCGGTGGGCTACGCCTTCCACGCGATCGAGGAGGGCAGGGCCGACGTGTGCATCGCCGGCGCCTCCGACTCCCCGATCTCCCCCATCACGATGGCCTGTTTCGACGCGATCAAGGCCACCTCCCCGAACAACGACGACCCCGCGCACGCCTCCCGGCCCTTCGACGCCGACCGCAACGGGTTCGTCATGGGCGAGGGCGGAGCGGTACTCGTCCTGGAGGAGCTGGAACACGCCCGGGCGCGCGGCGCGCGCGTGTACTGCGAGCTCAGCGGTTACGCCACCTTCGGCAACGCGTACCACATGACCGGCCTGACCACCGAGGGCGTGGAGATGGCCCGCGCCATCGAGGACGCCCTCGACCACGCCCGGCTCGACGGCACGGCCATCGACTACGTCAACGCCCACGGGTCGGGAACCCAGCAGAACGACCGGCACGAGACGGCCGCGGTCAAACGGGTCCTGGGCGCCCACGCCTACGCCACGCCCATGAGCTCCATCAAGTCCATGGTGGGCCACTCCCTCGGCGCGATCGGGGCCATCGAGGTCGTCGCCTGTGTGCTGGCCCTGGCCCACCAGGTCGTCCCGCCCACCGCGAACTACGAGACCCCGGACCCCGAGTGCGACCTGGACTACGTCCCGCGCGTCGCCCGGGAGCGGCGGCTGAACAGCGTCCTCTCCGTGGGCAGCGGCTTCGGCGGCTTCCAGTCCGCGGTGGTCCTCACCCTGCCGAAGGGAAAGACGCCATGAGCGAACCCCACACCCGGCGCGCGGTCGTCACCGGGATCGGCGTGGTCGCGCCCAACGGAACCAGCACCGAGACCTTC
The DNA here is from genome assembly GCF_055573455.1 of Streptomyces sp. NPDC030183. Classification (NCBI taxonomy): domain Bacteria; kingdom Bacillati; phylum Actinomycetota; class Actinomycetes; order Kitasatosporales; family Streptomycetaceae; genus Streptomyces; species Streptomyces sp. NPDC030183. Next base: position 241,380 of record NZ_JBVIBK010000012.1, on the reverse strand, counting down.
TGGAAGTCCACCAGGGAAGGGCTCAGCGTGCTCGACCGGGTCACCCGCGAGGGGTGCGAGCACCTGCCGCTCCGCGTGGCCGGCGAGATCCGGGACTTCGATCCGCCCTCGGCGGTCGAGGAACGCTACCTCGTCCAGACCGACCGGTTCACCCACTTCGCCATGGCCGCGGCCGACCTGGCCATCGACGAGGCCGGCCTCAGCCGGTCCGAGACGGACGCGTCGCCGTTCTCCGTGGGCGTGGTCACCGCGGCCGGTTCCGGCGGCGGCGAGTTCGGGCAGCGGGAGCTGCAACAGCTGTGGGACAAGGGCAGCCGCTACGTGGGGCCGTACCAGTCCATCGCCTGGTTCTACGCGGCGAGCACCGGCCAGATCTCCATCCGTCGGGGCTTCAAGGGCCCCTGCGGTGTGGTCGCCGCCGACGAGGCCGGGGGCCTGGACGCGCTGGCGCACGCGGCGCGCGCCGTACGGCGCGGCACCGACGTGCTGGTGGCCGGCGCGACCGAGGCGCCGCTGGCCCCGTACTCGGTGGTCTGCCAACTCGGCTACGAGGAGCTGAGCACGGTGGACGTCCCGGAGTGCGCCTACCGCCCGTTCACCTCCGCGGCCTGCGGGTTCGTGCCCGCCGAGGGCGGCGCGATGCTCGTCGTGGAGGCCGACACCGCGGCCCGGGAACGGGGCGCGGCGGTGCGGGCGACGCTGGCGGGACACGCGTCGACGTTCACCGGCGCCTCCCGCTGGCACGAGTCCCGCGAGGGGCTGGCCGAGGCCATCCGGGGCGCCCTGGAGGAAGCCGCGTGCGCCCCCGAGGAGATCGACGTGGTCTTCGCCGACGCCCTCGGTGTGACGGAGGCCGACCGCGCCGAAGCCCTGGCGATCACGGACGCGCTGGGCGCCCACGGCGGGCGCGTTCCCGTGACGGCGCCGAAGACCGCCATCGGCCGGGCCTACTGCGCGGCACCCGTCCTGGACGCCGCCGCGGCGGTGCTCGCGATGGAGCACGGCGTGATCCCCCCCACCCCCAACGTCCACGACGTCTGCCACGACCTCGACCTCGTGACCACCCGGGCCCGCGCCGCCGAACTGCGGACCGCGCTGGTCCTCAGCCGGGGACTCATGGGGTCGAACTCGGCGCTGGTGCTACGGCTCGGCGCCGCCGACACCTCCTGACGAGGTCTCGTCAGGACACATCACGGAGCAAGGAGAGACATCGCATGAGTGCGACCATCACCGCGGAAGAGCTGGCCGAACTGATGAAGAAGGCCGCCGGGATCACCGTGGCCCCGGAGGAGCTCCGGCAGCGGTCCGACGACGGCTTCGACAGCTTCGGCATCGACTCGCTCGGTCTGCTCGGCATCGTGGGCGAACTGGAGAAGCGCTACGGCACGCCGATGCCCCCGGACTCGGAGAAGAGCAAGAGCCCCCGGCAGTTCCTCGACACCGTCAACAGCGCACTTCTCGCGGGAGCCTGACATGGCCGGACACACGCAGAACGAGATCACCATCGGCGCGCCGGTCGACCTGGTCTGGGACATGACCAACGACGTCGACAACTGGCCACGGCTGTTCAGCGAGTACGCCTCCGTGGAGATCATCTCGCGGGAGGGGAACCGGACCACGTTCCGGCTGACCATGCACCCCGACGCGAACGGCACCGTGTGGAGCTGGGTCTCGGAACGGGAGACCGACCGCGACACCCTCAGCGTGCGGGCCCGCCGCGTCGAGACCGGCCCCTTCGCCTACATGAACATCCTGTGGCGGTACGAGGAGGTGCCCGACGGCACCCGCATGGTGTGGACGCAGGACTTCGAGATGAAGCCGGACGCGCCCGTCGACGACGACTGGATGACGGACAACATCAACCGGAACTCCAAGGTCCAGATGGCGTTGATCCGGGACCGTATCGAGCAGGCCGCCAAGGAACGCCGGCTCGTGCCGACGCTGTCCGACTGATCCCGACGGAGGGCAGCACGATGCACCAGTCACTGATCGTCGCCCGGATGGCCCCGGGGTCGGCCCCCGACATCGCCGATGTGTTCGGGGAGTCGGACCGCGGGGAACTGCCCCACCTCGTGGGGGTGGCCCGGCGCAGCCTCTTCCAGTTCGGTGATGTGTACCTGCACCTCATCGAGTCGGAGCGGGACCCCGGCCCCGCCATCGCCAAGGCGGCCGGACATCCCCTGTTCCAGGACGTCAGCGAACGGCTCTCGGCGTACGTCAGCGCGTACGACCCGGCGACCTGGCGTTCACCGAAGGACGCGATGGCGCACTGCTTCTACCGCTGGGAGCGGGACACCGCCTCCTGAACCGCCGAGGCGAGGCGCCGGTCGCCGGGCACACGACCCTCGTGTGCCCGGCGACCGGCCGCCCGGGGGACACCGCCGGATGTCGGTGTCGTCCGGCGGACGAATCACCCGGGGACGGTGCAGTCGAACGCGTGCAGGTAGGGGTTGACGGGGCGGATGTCGTCGATGACGAGGCCCGCGTCCGTGATCCTGGCGATCATGCTCTCGGTGGTGTGCTTGGCCCCACCGACGTTGAGGAGCAGCAGCAGGTCCATCGCGGTGCTGAACCGCATCGAGGGCGTGTCGTCCACGAGGTTCTCGATGACGATGACCCGCGCGCCGGGACCGCCCGCCTCGATGACGTTGCGCAGGGTCCGGCGGGTGCTGTCCTCGTCCCACTCCAGGATGTTCTTGATGATGTACACATCGGCCTGGGCGGGGACGGCCACGCGGCAGTCGCCGGGCACGATGCGCGTCCGGTCCGCGAGCGCGCCGCCCGGCCGCAGCCGCGGGTCGGCGTTCTCCACCACGCGCGGCAGATCGAGCAGGATGCCCTTCAGCGACGGGTGCTTCTCCAGCAGGCTCGCCACCACATGGCCCTGACCGCCGCCGATGTCGGCGACGGACGAGCTCCCCGACAGGTCGAGGAACCGCGCGACGTCCCGCGCGGACTGCGCGCTGGAGGTCGTCATGGCCCGGTTGAAGACGTCGGCGGATTCCGGGGCGTCGTTGTTGAGGTAGTCGAAGAACTCCTTCCCGTACAGGTCCTCGACGACGTTCCGGCCGGAGCGCACCGCCTCGTCCAGCCTGGGCCAGGCGTCCCAGGTCCACGGCTCGGTGCACCACAGCGCGATGAAGTGCAGGCTGTCCGGGGCGTCCTCGCGCAGCTGCCGCGACATGTCGGTGTGGACGAAGGTCCCGTCCCGCTGCTCGGCGAAGACGCCGTAGCAGGACAGCGCCCGCAACAGCCGTCGCAGCGGCTTCGGTTCGGCCTTCACCGCCGCCGCGAGGTCCGTGACGGACATCGGCTCGTCCCCCAGGGCGTCGGCGACGCCGAGCCGGGCGGCCGCACGGATGGCGGCGGCGCACGCGGCACCGAAGACGAGTTCCCGAAGCCGCATGGCCGGCGGCGGTGCGCCCTGCGCGCTCTGTGTGCTCTGTGCGGTGTCTGCGGTCTGTGCGGTCTGTGCGGTCTGTGCGGTCTGTGCAGTCGTCATGCGCCGCTTCCCTTCCTCGAGTTCATGAGAGACGCTCGCGCGACCGGGCGGCGGGTCAGCACAGCCCCGCGGGCCTGGACGCCCGGCAGGAGTTGCGTTCGAAGGTGTTGCCCTTGCCGGTGTCCGTGTTGACGAGGTCAGCGGGCGCGTTGCCCTTCACCACGTTGTCGGTGATCCGGTTCCGCTCGCTGGGGGTGCCCACGAAGCTCTTCCAGAGGACGATGCCGCCGGACAGCGGGGAGGCGCCGGAGTGGTCCATGACCCGGTTCCCCGTCACCAAGGTGTCCTCGGTGCCGGTCAGGACGATGCCGGAACCCTGCAGCGCGTCCAGCCGCGCGGTCTTCGGGCAGGACTTGTTGTTCTGCGCGACGAGGTTGCCCCGCACGGTCAGTGCGCCGGCCCTCGGCTTGTTCTCGTCGCCGACGACGAACACGCCCGCGCAGTTGCCGGTGAGGTGGTTGTCCGCGACGGTGAGGTTCCGCAGGCGCCGGACGGTGATGCCGATCCGGTTGTCCGACACGCGGTTGCGCTCGACCACCGCTCCCAGGGTGTCCTGGGCGCCCTCCTCGGCCTTGATGGTGTTCGCGAGGAACAGACCGGCGTCGCCGTTGCCCCGGGCGGTGTTCGACCGGAGCACACCACGCACCGAACGCTCCTGGGCGATGCCCCAGACCCCGTTCTTCGTCGCGGTCACATTGCGCACGGTCAGCCGGTCGGTCGACGTGGCGAGCACACCGCTCCCGGCGAAGCCGGTCACGGTGAGGGAGGCGATGGTGACGCCCCGGACGTTGCGGCCCTTGGCGCCCGTCACACAGATGCCGTTGCCGCCCTTGGCGCAGCTGTCCCCGGCCTTCTTCGCGGCCGGCTTGATGACGGTGCCGCGGCCCATGCCGCGCAGCGTGACCCGCGGCGTGCTCACCGTGACGCTCTCGTGGTAGGTGCCGACGGTCAGGAGAACGGTGTCTCCCGGCCGGGCGGAGTCCACCGCTCTCTGGATCGACTCCCCGGGAAAGACCACGTGGATCATCTGATGGGCGGCGACCGGAGGGGCGGCCACGAGCCCCGTGCCGAGGACCGCCGCGGAGCACACCATGGAGGCGATATGGGATTTCTTCATATTTCGCACGGTATTTCCCGGGGCCGGTGAACAGCCCGGATAGACCATCCGGCGGCGTGTCCTGGGTGCGGCGCGCTGCCGAGGTGCGGGTCGAAGAACGCCCGTGCGTAGCGCCGGGTGGTCTGTGAGGCGCGGGCGGCGGGCAGGGCGGTGCCGAAGCCGAGGCCGAGTTGTCCCGCGAGGAGCCCGACATCGGTGCGGGAGGCGTGCCCGGCGCCGGCGACCACCAGCGACCGCTTCCACCCGGTCAGCCGCTCCCAGTCGCGCTCCCAGGTGACAGCCGGGCCTCCGCCTCCCCGGGGTGTACGCGGACGCCCTGTCCAGGAACAGGAAGGGCCACCCCAGGCCCTCTTACGGGGATCGGGACGTCGGTGGCGTCGTCGATGTCGATGCCGGCGCGGACCCGCGGGTCGGCGAGCGTGGCCGTGCTGGTGCTCGCGCCTGCGACGGAGTGGCCCGCCATCCCGGCCCCTGGCCGGCTTCCCCCGTGTCGGCTTGAACCCGTGGTCACCGGCCCACGGGATCACCGTGGGCACCGTCGTCGCGGCAGCGCAGTGTCATGTGGCCGCCGTGGTGCAGTGGAGTACCCGGCCGCAGACGGGTCACCTCGTGCCCCGTCTCCGCGTCGACGAGATGTACCTCGCCGTGGCCGCCCCGGCTGACGGCGATCCAGTCGGAGCCCGGTGAGGCGGCCACCGCCCGGCGCTGGACGCCCTCCCAGGGGGTGCTGCCGCGACGCGGAGCGCCCTCCATGGCCGGCAGGGGAATCCGGCGCACGATGCCGTCCGTGTCCAGGAGGACCAGTTCGTCGCCGTCGGGGTGGATGCGCGTGAAGGCCGTGTGGCGTCGGGCGAAGGCCAGCCGGAAGACGAGTCCGGGGCCCAGTTCCGTGTGGTGCGTGCGGCCCGTCTCCAGGTCGTGCCGCCATGCCTGGTTGGTCCATTCCGGCCAGCGCAGCGGGTCCGGGTCGCCGCCGCGCAGTGTGCTCCACAGCGCCCGCCGTCGGGTGTCGAGCCGGAGGTACCAGCCGCGGGCGGGCGACTCCCAGGGGACCACCGCCTCGTTGACGAGGACGTCGCCGTTCCTCCGGGCCCGGTGCACTCCCTCGCCCGTGGCCGCGAACACGTCTTCCGTGCCGGGTACCTGCGCGTCCCCGTGTCCGTCGTCCGGCAGCGGCAGGACCGCGTGCGGTGTGACCGGGGGACAGCCGGGCGGAGCCGCGAGGAGGTCGACGAACCGGTGGACGGCGAGTTCCCCGGGCTCCCGGTGCCGCAGCACGATCAGCGGATCGTCGCCGCCCAGCACCGTCACGCCCGGTTCGCCGACGCGGGTGCGCACCCGCGCCGTGTCCCCGGTGGCCAGGTCGAGGACGGTCAGCAGGTCGGACCACGGTTCGGCGTTCTCGCCCAGGCCGGTCGTGACGGCCAGCAGGCGACCGGACGGGTCGCAGGCGATGTGCTCGGCCGGCACGGCGACCGGGACCGCGCGTTCCACGAGCTTCTCGGCGAACGGATCGAGTACCAGCAGCTCCCCGCGACGGTCGTCGACGCAGGCCACCCGCCCGCCCGGCAGCGCCAGGAACCCCGCGTGTTCGGAGAGGTGACGACCCGGCAGGCGACCCACGACGGCGCCGTCCGGCACGGTCAGCGCATGGACCGATCCGTCCACGTGGTCGGAGACGAGCAGAACGGGTGTGTCGGCGGGCATGGGTTCCTCCAGAAACCGGTCTGGTGAAAACGATTATCATGTATCTTCGGTGCGTTCCCGGTATCCGAGAAAGAGCGAGGGCATCGATGCTGCGCGCACCGTCGAGATTCGTCCGTGGTTGGATCACCGCAGCGCTGGTGGGTTCCGTTCTGGTCGGCTGCGGCCCGTCGCCCGAGGAGTCCGCGGGTGACAAGGCCAAGGCGGTGGCGAAGACGGACGTCACCGTCGAACGCATCAAGGCGGCAACGGAGTTGACCGACACCAACGGGGTCAAGGTCTCTCTGAAGAAGAAACCCGAGCGGATCGTCTGCCTGTTCGCGCTCTGCGACGACATCCTGACCGAGCTGGGCATCGTCCCGACGGCCACCAACAGCGCGTTGCTCGCCCACCCGGACTTCCTGGGGGAGGAGAAGGCCAAGGAGGTCGACGTCATCCCCGGCGGGTTCATCGCCCCGGAGGTGGAGGCGATCCTCTCCCACAAGCCCGACCTCGTGATCGGCCTGGGAGACACCCACGGCAAGCTCGCCCCGGCGCTCAAGGGCGCCACGACGTTCTGGGCCATGCAGCCCGAGACGTGGGAGGACAGTGTGGGGTACCTGCGGGACCTCGCCGCGCTCACCGGGCGCACCGCCGAGGGCGAGAAGGCCGAGAAGACCTTCCGGACCAAGCTCGCCGCCGCCGAGAAGGCACCCAGCGACAAGACCGCTCTCATCATCTACGGCAGTGACGAGAACTTCGGCGTCGCGACCCCGGAGGCCGACGTGGCCGCCAGCCTCTTCCCCAAGATCGCCCAGTACCCGTGGAAGTCCCGTGGTGTGGAGGGCAGTTACAGCCTCGAAGAGATTCTCGCCAGGGACGTCGACGTGCTGTTCGTCGAGACGCTGAGCTTCGGTGACGCCGACGGCAAGCTGTCGGAGAAGCTGGCCGGGAACCCCCTCTGGGGCAAGATCCCGGCGGTGCGGAACGGCGACGTCCACGAGGTGGACTCGGAGGTGTGGGCCAAGGGGCGCGGCACCCGCTCACTCGGCATCGTCCTCGACGAGGCCACGGCCGCCCTGCGGTGAGGACCCCCCTCTCAGCCCCCCTCCCGGCGCCCGTCGCATCAGGAGGGCAGCGTGCGTCACGTCTCACGCGGAGGGCGCAGCCGCTCCTGGCGGCCGTCCTGCTGGGCGTCTCCTCGGTCTGTGCGCTCAGCCTCGGCACCCCCTACGTGCCCCCGCACGGGTTGGTCGCCGCGGTGCTGGACGGCGACACCACGCTCGCCGGGATCGTCGTCACCGAACTCCGCGTGCCTCGCTTGCTGCTGGCGCTCGTCGCCGGAGCCTGCCTGGGGGCGGCCGGACTGGTCCTCCAGGAGGCGCTGCGCAACCCCCTGGCGGTGCCGGAGATGCTGGGCGTGTCGTCCGGTGCCGCGCTCGGGGTGGCCGCGCCGCTGGTGCTGAGCCTGTCAGTGCCCGCCGCCGTCCAGCCCATGCTGGCCATCGGTGGTGCCACATTCGGCGGCGGGCTCACGCTCCTGGCCGCCGGGCTCGGCCGCAGCCCGTCCGCGGTGCTGCTGACCGGCGCCGCGGTCGCCGCCGCGCTCCAGGCCGCGCTGCTCGTCCTGATGGTCATGGCCGACCAGTTGGACCTCCAGCTCATCTACCGATACCTGCTCGGCTCCCTGTCCGCCCGGACCTGGGACGACGTGGCGGGTTTGTGGCCGTGGCTGCTCGTGGCGGCTCCCGCACTCGTGCTGTGCGCGCCGGTGCTGTCGGTGATGCGACTGGGGGACCGGGACGCCGAGGCGCTGGGAGTGCGTGCGCAGCGCGCCCGGCTGGCGGCGCTGGCCATAGCGGTGCTGCTGATCGCCCCGGTGACGGCCGTGTGCGGACCTGTCGCGTGGGTGGGTTTCCTCGCCCCGCACCTGGCCCGGTGGTTCGACCCCGCCGCGGGGGCGGTGCGCTGGCTCCCGTGGTCCGCGGTTTGGGGCGCGGTCGTCGTGGTCGTCGCCGACCTCCCGGCCCGGTTGGCACTGGCGCCCGTGGAGACACCGGCCGGGGCGTGGACGGCCTTGCTGGGGGTGCCGGCCGGGGTCGCGTTGATGCGGTCGGGTGGTCACGGCCGGGCGTCCCGGCGCCGGTCGGCCGTCGCCTCGGCCGCGGTGCGCGAGCCGCTCCCCGGACCGAACAAGGCGGCTGTCGACGCCCTGGACGGCATCCCTCGCACCGGCGCGACGGACGACGTCGGCGCGGAGGCGTCCGCGCGAGGCGGGTTCGACGACGGCTGCCTTCCGCCCCCTTCCGGGGCGACCAGGACGGAGGACATACGGTGACCCGGCGATTCACGGTTCTCGTGGCACTGGCCGTCGTGTGCGCCGGAGTGGAACTGGTGGCCGGGCGCGGCATGTCCCCCGACGCGGCCTGGGACGTCCTGAACGGCGGCGGTGACGCGACGGAGCGGCACATCCTGTTCCAACTGCGCCTGCCCAGGCTGCTGGTGGCTCTCGTCGCCGGTGCCTGTCTCGCCGTCGCCGGGCTGGTCCTGCAGTCCGCCCTGCGCAATCCCCTCGCCGGGCCGGAGGTGACGGGCGTGACCCCGGGTGCGGTGCTCGGAGCCGTCACCGCGACCGCCCTGGGACTCGCCGGGTGGGATTCGCCCCTGGCCGTGGTGCTCGCCGCGTGTGCGGGCGGGTGCGCCGGAGCCGCGCTGCTGTGGCTGCTGGCCGGCCGCGGCCGCGGTGACCCCGCGCAGACCGCCGTGCACGGGGTGTTGGTGTCAGCGGTGCTCGGCGGGCTCACCGCCATGGTGCTCCTGGTGAAGCCGGGCGAACTCGGCAGTGTCGTCCAGTGGCTGGTGGGCACCACGGAAGGCCGGGTGTGGCAGCACTGGCACCTGCTGTGGCCGTGGGCCCTCGTCTGGGGGGTCGCGGCCTGGCTGTTGGCCGGGCCGTTGACCCTGTTGCGCTGCGGGGACGACATCGCCCTGACCGCGGGTCTCTCGGCCCGCCCGGCCCGGACCCTGGCCCTGTTGTGTGCCGTCGCGCTGACGGCCGGCGCCGTGGCCGCCGTCGGGGCGCTGGGATTCGTGGGGCTGCTCGTTCCGCACCTGGCCCTGGCCGTCTTCGGCGCGGACCTTCGGGTGAGCCTTCCCGGCGCCGCCCTGGTGGGCGCGGTGGTGGTGTGCGGGGCGGACGCGGCGGCGCAGTTGTCCTCGCGACTGCTGGCGGGGGCACTGGACTCCGGACGGCTCACCCTGCCGGTCGGGGCGCTCACCGCCTGCCTCGGCGCCGCACTGCTGCTGGTCGTCGTGCGTCGCACACCGAGCCGTACGTTCTGACGTCGAATCGAGGACAGAGCATGACCGAGTCCGTGGGGATCCAGGTCGAGGGGGCCCACTTCGGCTATCCGGGACGACCCGTGCTGAGGGGCGTCGACCTGACCGTCCGACCGGGTGAACTGACCGCCCTCATCGGTCTGAACGGGTGTGGCAAGTCGACCTTGCTGCGGCTGGCCGCCGGGCTGCTGCGACCCGACGAAGGGCGCGTGCTGCTGGGCGAGGACGACCTCGCGCGGCTCTCCAGACGCGCCACGGCCCGGAAGGTGGCCCTGCTGCACCAGTCCGCTCCGGCCGTCCCGGGCATGACGGTGCGTCACCTCGTGCGCCAGGGGCGGTACGCGGCGCGGGGGCCGCTCGGCATGCTGCGCGAGGGCGACGACCCGGTCGTTGCGCGGGCACTGCGGGACGTAGGGGTGGAGGAGTGGGCCGACCGTGACGTCGACGCGCTGTCCGGAGGGGAACGGCAGCGGGTTCGGCTCGCCATGGCGCTCGCCCAGGACACGCGCGTCCTGCTGCTCGACGAGCCGACCACCTACCTGGATCTGCACCACCAGCTCGACGTCCTGCAGACCGTGGTGCGTCTGCGTGAGGAACGCGGGCTCACCGTGGTGATGGTGCTGCACGACCTGGCGCACGCGGCCCGGTTCGCCGAGCGCGTCGTCGCCCTGCGCGACGGCCGTGTGGTGGCCGACGGAGCACCGGGCGAGGTGGTGACCCCGGGATTGCTGGCGGACGTGCTGAAGGTGGCGGGTCGGGTCGGTCGGGACCCCGAGGGCGGATGGCCGGTGTGTTATCCAGATCACCCTCTCCCAGATCTAGAATATGAAAATCAGATTCATTAGTGTGGCGTCTGCGGCGTTCACCTGGATGCCGCAACTCCCGTAGGCATAAGGAGAGTTCATGGAGAACGAGCAGATCTTCACGCCGATCGCCGACCAGGGTCAGCTGGCCCACGCCTCGGCCTCCCACTCCAACGCGCTCGTCGAGAACCCCTTCGACGACAACGAGGAGTAAGCGAGGGTCAGCCACCCTCGACCGTGGGCCCGCCCGTTGCCTTCCGGGCGGGCCCACGCCCTTCCCCCCTTTCGTCCCTCAGGAGGATCGCCGTGTCCCGCAGCCGTCTCGTCCCCGGTGTCGAGGTCGTCGCCGTGCCCGGGCGAGGGCTCGCCGTCCGGACCCATGAAGGGGAGTTCCTCAGCGTCAGGACAGGCGGTGCCGAGCAAGACGTTCTGCTCTCGCGGCTCACCGGCGTGGCAACGAGCCCGTCGGGCGAGGGAGTCGATCGGGTGGTGCGGGCGTTCGAGGAGGCCGGCTATCTGGCGGAAGGGCCGCAGGACGCGCGGTGGCCCACCGCTCGCCGGGACATCCGGATCCTCGGCGATCCGGTACTCACCGAACCGCTCGCCGAGCAGCTGGCCGCCCTGGGCGCCCGGCCGCGTGTGACCGAGGCCGGCTCGGGCGGATCACCGGTGGGCGTCGGGGACCTGCTCGACGGAGACCCCTGCGCGGTCGTGTGGTGCCTCGACGGACCCGTGCCGGACGGGCTGTGGGACGCCGCCGACCTGCTGCCCGACCGGGGCGTGGCGTGGCTGCGCTGCCACCGCGAGGGCTGGCAGGCATACGTCGAACCGGTGGCCGCCGCTCCCGGAGACGTCACCTCGGCGCACATCCGATCCCGGCGGCTCGCCGCCACCCCCGCCCACCGCGAACTGGCCGCGTACTGGAACGGACCCCGGACCTCGGGCGCGCCGGTCCGGCTCGCCCCGCCCGTCGCCACACTGCTCGCGGCGCTGCTCGCGGACGATCTCAGCCGGTGGGCCACCGGCGCCCCCGACACGGCCGGTCTCCCGGCCCGGCGACGGCTCCGTCGCGTGGACCTGCGCAGGTTGACCGTCACCGAGCACCCCGTCCTCCCGGTCCCCGACGTCACATCGCCGCCGAAGAAGGACGGATGAGAGCGTTCGGCACGACCGTGGAGGAACTCGCCACCGACGTGGTCCTCCCGGCCGGCGACGGCCCCTTCCCGGCCGTGCTGATACGCACTCCCTACGACCGGACCCGGCACCGGGCCGAGGCACGTGGCTGGGCCCGCCGCGGATTCGCCGCCGTCGCCCAGGACGTGCGCGGCCGGTTCGCGTCACCGGGGGAGTGGCACCCCTACACACACGAAACCGCCGACGGCGCGGCGGCCGTCCGCTGGATCCGGCGGCAGCCGTGGAGCGACGGCCGACTGGTGGCCTGCGGCGCCTCCTACGCGGCCCACTGCGCCCTCGTCCTCGCCCTCGACGTGCCCGAGGACGCCCGACCCGACGCCGTCCTCGCGGCCGTACCCGCCCTCGGCCTGGCGGAGACGGCACGCGAGGCGTCCGGTGTGGAGCGGCTGCTGTCCCGCGCCGGATGGTGGGCCGCCCACGGCGACCGGCCGGACTCCGACGAGCGCGCGCTGGACAAGGCCCTCACGGCGGACCCCGGCCTCCTCACCCGTCTGCCGCTCACCGGCCTCCCCGAACGGCTGGGCCGCCGGCTGCCCTCCTGGGCGGGTCTGTGGCGGCACCACGACCGCGGACGCCTGATCGCGCGTGCGGCGCACGCCGCCGTTCCCCTGCTCGCGGTGGGCGGCCACCACGACCACTTCACCGAGGACACCGTCGCACTGTGGCACGCCTGGGGCGGGCCCTCGGCGCGGCTGCTGCTGGGCCCCTGGGGCCACGGCCTCGGCTCCACGCCCGGCCCCGACGCCGGCCCGGCCCACCGGGTGAACCTCGGCGAGCTGTACGTGCGTTGGGCCCGCCGCGCCCTGGCCGGCGAACTGACCCCCGGCCGCCGTGGCGCACAAGGGCTGGGCGGGGCCGATAGGTGGCTGCCCGCCGGTACGGAAGGCGAACCGCGCCCCCGCAGGCCGCGGCTGCTGCACGGGGCCGCCTTCACCGCCGATCCCGGCCGCCCAGTCCGCTCCGACGACCTGACCGTTCCCACCGACGGCCTGCCCGACCGCTGCCTGCTGGCCACACCGCCGCTCCCGCGCCCGCTCGACGTCGTGGGCCCCGTGAGCGTGCGCCTGCGGGCCACGGCCCACACGCCGTCCGCCGACTGGGCCGCCCGGCTGGTCGCCCTCACACCGGAAGGGGTCGCCGAGAGACTCGCCGTCGGCATCGTCCGGGGAGAGCAACGGGCCGGCCAGGAAGCCGCGTTCACCATCGGTCTCGGCCGGATCGCGCGTCGGCTGAGCGCCGGCACCCGGCTGCGCCTGGAGATCGCCGGACACCACTTCCCGGCCCACGCCCGCAACCCGCACACCGGGGAGGACCCGGTGACGGCCCACCGGCTGCTCGCCTCCCGGCGCGAGATCGATCCGGACAGCCTGGTGCTGAGCCTGCCCGTGCTCCCGTCCCGCCCCACCCCCGTCGACCCCGCGGAGGAGATCCTGAGATGACGACGCTGCCACTGGAAGCACTCGTCGACCCGGTCTGCGGCATCGTCCGCAAGGTCGAGCCCGTCGAGCACCCCGCGGGCGCCCCGCCCCGCTACACCGCGCTCACGGCCGAGATATCCGACGCCCGCAGACACGGCCTGTGGCCCGCCGACCGGGTCTCCCTCGGCACCACCTTCGGCGACCCCGGCCAAGCCCGTGTCGCCGCGATAGCCGAGGGGGTCGAGCGGTACTGCGGCAACCGCGTGCCGCCGCCCGGTCACCCCGACGCCCCCGTGCGCGCCACCGCCACCGAACTGGCCGACAAGGGCCTGCGGCTCTACGGCCCGGGGGACCTGCCCGCGTACGCCGACTGGCAGTACGACCGGGAGAAGTTCCCGTACCGCCCCCTCACCCCCGACACCCCGGCCCTGTGGACGCGCGGCACCGAACTGCTGCCCGACGGAAGGACGACGGAGGTCTGGGCGCCCGTCGCGCTCACCCATCTCAACTGGCGTCAGGGCGAACTGCGCGAGCTGCCCCGCACCCACCACCTCAACTACGCCGGGATCGCCACCGGACAGGGCCTCGACGACGCCGTCGAACGCGGCCTGCTGGAGATCGTCGAACGCGACGCCCTGGAACTGTGGTGGCATCTGGACGGTCCGGCCCGCGGCATCGACCCGGCGAGCGTGCCCGGCCTCGCCGACGACCTCGCCGGCTCCGCGTTCGACGTCCACATCGTCGAGATGCACTCGGAGTTCGCCCCCTGCATGGCCGCGCTCGTCCACGACCCGCGCCTCGGTCTGTACGCCGCCGGATTCGCCTGCAAGTACGACCCGGCCGAAGCCGCCCGCAAGGCCGTCCTGGAAGCCGTCCACACCTGGGTCTTCACCCAGGGCCTGACCGACTCCGACGGCTGGGTGTTCCAAGCCGTGGAGGCCGGGCTGCTCGCCCGCGGGCTGTACCTGGACCATCGTGCCGACGGCCGTTATCTCGACGCGTGCGGCGAGCAGTTCGAGCACGTACGGGACCTGGGCGCGCATGTGCAGGTGTGGCTGGACGAGCGAATGGCCGCCGAGGCCAGGCGGTTCACCGAGCCCGCGCTCGGGACCGTGTCCCTCGACGAGGTCCAGCCCGGCGGCCGGCAGCGGCTGGTCGACACGCTGCACGCGGGCGGCCACCGTGTCATGACCTTCGACCTCACCACCGAGGACGTCGCCGAGACCCCGCTGCGCGTCGCCCGGGTCCTCGTCTCCGGACTGCTGCCCAACGCCCCCGCCGCCTTCGGCTACTTCGGCTGCCCGCGCCTCGCCGAGGCCGCCGTCGCCCGAGGATGGCGCACGAACCCGCCGAGCGCGCCGCAGGACTTCACGCTGGCGCCTCCGCCGCACATGTGAGGGCCGCACCCGTGGAAGACCTCCGCGAGGACCGTCCGGTCGACCTCGTCACCGCCCTCGCCCGCGCACGCTCCCCGGAGCCACCCGGACCCGATACCCCCGCCGGGGAAGCGGTCCGGGTCTGGCCCGGACCGCCGTGCCCCCTCCCTCGGACGGACCCGGCCGCCCTCGATCTGGGGGCATTGCTGCACCACTCGCTCCGCGCGACGGACGACTCCGGACGCCTCAGGCCCGTGTCCTCCGCCGGTGCGCTCCACCCGGTGGACACCGAACTGCACGTGGGGCCGGGCTGCTCCCTGCCCCCGGGCCGCTACGGCTACGACCCGCTGCGCCACCGCGTCCACCGCCTCGGCCGGCAACCCGAGGGCACACCGTCGGGGGTGACCGCCGAACTCTCCGTCACCGCGCGGCGCACGGCCTCCCACTACGGCCACCGCGCCTGGCCGCTGCTGCTGCTGGACACCGGGCACGCCGCCGCCGCCCTCTTCCTCGCCGCCCGCGCGCTGGGCACGCACGAACCCGACGTACGGCTGGACGGTCTCGCCGAGAGCCCCCTGGCCGTCGTACACGTCCCCCCGCCCGGCGGGCGGGGCGCCCCGGCGCACCAGGACGGCGGCGCCCGCGTCCTGGACCCGCCGGGGGGCCCGGCCACCCCCGCCGAACTGCTGGCGCGCCGCAGTACCCCACCGCCTCTGCCGGGCACCCCGTCCCGGGAAGCGCTGCTGGCGGTCCTCACCACCGCCCAACGGGCGGGCACCGACGCGTCGCGGGAGGCTTTCACCACCGCCGCTGGATCGTGCGGCGGCGACCTGCGCTGGTGCGCAGCGGTGGGCCCGCCACGCCCCGCCCTGATGGCGCTGTCCGCCGACGGCACGACCCTGCGGCGGCAGGCGGCGGGAGAGGCCCGTCCGACCCTCGCGGCCTGGGCCGCGGGCCAGGCGTGGATCGCGGACGCGGGCGCCGTCCTCCTCGCCCACGGCTGCCCCGCCGACGCCGACGCCGCGCACATCCGCCGCACCCACCTGCGGGCCGGCTTCGCCGTCCACCTGGCCCATGTCACCGCCCTGCGCCACGGGTTGGCGGCCCGCCCCGTCGGCTCATGGCAGCAGGCGGACCTCGGTGCCGCCCTCGGCGCCGCCCCGGGCCGGGACTGGGTCGTCCACGGACTGGCCCTCGGCACCCGCCACGCCGACGAGGAGAACACCACGTGATCGTCCACCCCGAGCTGCGCCGCGCCGCCGGGCGCGCCCGGCGCCCCCTGCTCGCGGCCACCCTCCTGCTGGGCGCCGTCACCCTGACCCACCTGGCGCAGGCCGCACTGCTGGCCCTCGCCCTCGCCCACCTGGCCCGCGGTGACACCGGCCGGCTGCCGTGGCTGCTGGCCGCGGTGCTCGCCGTCGTCGCAGCCCGCGCCGGGCTCGCCGTGTGGCAGCGGCGCATCGCCACCCGTGCCGGGTCCCGCGTCAGAGTGGACCTGCGGGACGACCTCCTCACCCACCTGGGCCGACTGGGGCCCGCCCACCTGACCACGGCGAGGGCGGGAGCCGTCCGCACCACCCTCGTCGACGGGGTGGAGGGTGTCGACGCCTACGCCTCCCGCTACCTGCCCCAGCTGCTGATCACCCTCACCGTGCCGCCGCTGGTGCTGGCCGCGCTGGCCGTGGTCGAACCCTGGGCACTCCTCGGCCTGGTCCCCGCCCTGCTGCTGGCGCTGGCCGGTCCGCGCGCCTGGGACAGGCTCCTGGCCGCCCGCGGCAAGGAGCACTGGGACACCTACGAAGGGCTCGGCGCCGACTACCTGGAGGCGCTCCAGGGCATGCCCGCCCTCCGTGCCGCCGGAGCCGTCGGGCGCACCCGCGCACGCCTGGAGGAGCGGTCCGCCGCGCTGCACCGGGCGACCGTGGCCAAACTGCGGGTGTCCCTGGTCGACACCGCCATCACCGACCTCGCCATCCAGGGCGGCACCGTCGCCGCCGCGCTCCTGGCGTGCTGGTCGGCCGTCACCGGATCCACCACGGCGACCGGCACCTATCTGGTACTGCTGCTGGCCTCCGAGTGCTTCCGGCCGGTCCGCGACCTGGCCCGCGAATGGCACGCCGGATACCTGGGCGTGTCCGCCGCGGACGGCCTCGCGGCCCTGCGCACCGCCGAACCGGCCGTCCCCGACACCTCGAAGGCCCCCGCCCACTGGGCGACCCCACCCGAAGTGTGCTTCGACAACGTCCGGTTCACCTACGACGGCACACCGGCGCCCGTCCTGGACGGCGTCTCCTTCAGCGCGCGGGCAGGACGGACGACGGCGATCGTCGGTCCTTCCGGCGCGGGCAAATCCACGCTGCTGGCCCTGCTGCTGCGCCACCACGACCCGCAGGAGGGCAGGATCACCCTCGACGGGCGCCCCACGACCGAGTACGCGCTCGACTCGCTGCGGCAGGGCATCGCCGTCGTGTCGCAGGAGACGTACCTCTTCCACGCCACCGTCGCCGACAACCTGCGCCTGGCCCGGCCCGGCGCCACGGACGACGAGCTGACGAGGGCGGCGCGTGTCGCCGGAGTCCACGACGAGATATCCGCCCTCCCCGAGGGCTACGCCACCGTCCTCGGTGAACGCGGCGCCACCCTCTCGGGCGGCCAGCGCCAGCGTCTGGCCCTCGCGCGCGCCCTGCTCGCCGACGCCCCGGTGCTGGTCCTCGACGAGGCCACCAGTGCGGTCGACGAGCGCCGCGAAGCGGACATCCTCCGCGAACTGATGAACGCCGCGAGCGGCCGGACCGTCCTGGTCGTCGCCCACCGGCTGGCCGCCGTCCGGCACGCCGACCGCATCGTCGTCCTCGACGAGGGGCGGGTGGACGCCGTCGGCGAGCACGCCGACCTGGTCGCGGCCGGCGGCGTCTACGCGCGGCTCGTCGACGCCGGCCGCGCCCACCGAGGGGAACTCGCCGCATGAGCACCGCCACCGCCACCTCCGCCGCTGCCCCCTCCGAAGCGGACGCACCCGCGCGAGGCGCCCTGCGGGCCCTCCTCCCCGCCCTCGCCGCACACCGTGCCATGACGGCCCGCACCTGCGCCGCCGCCCTCCTCGAACAGGGCTCCCTCGTCGCGCTGGTGACCCTGGCCGCGCACACCGTGGGGACCGCCGTCATCGAAGGGCGCGCCCCCTCGGCCGCCACCGTCACCGCGCTGGTCGCCCTGGTCCTCGTGCGCGCCCTGACGACCTGGCGGGAGATGGACCTCTCGCACGACCTGGCGTACCGGGTGCTGGCCGTCCTGCGGGTGCGCGTCTTCGACGGACTCGCCCGCAGCGCTCCCGCTCGCATCGCCGGCCGGCGCAGCGGTGACCTCGCCGCCACCGCCATGACCGACGTGGAGGCGCTGGAGTTCTTCTACGCCCACACCACCGCCCAACTTCTGGCGTCGGGAACGGTCTTCACGGGCGGCTCCCTGGTCCTCGCCGTGGTCGAACCGTGGCTGCTGGCGGCCGTACTTCCGGTAGCGGCCCTGCTCGCCGCGGCGCCCTTCGCCGACGCGCGCGGACGTGCGGCACGCGGTGGCCGCACCCGGACGGCCGTGGCGAGGCTGTCCGCCGACACGGTGGAGACCGTCGACGGGCTGCGCGAACTGCTCGCCTTCGGACGGCTCGCGGAACGCCGCCGCACGTTGGCGGAGCGGGGACGGCAGGTGGGCGAAGCCCAGCGCGCCGAGGCAACCTGGGAGGCGGTCGCCGCATCGGTCCGCGACCTGCTCATCGTGGCCGCCGTCCTCGGCGTGGTCACCGCGGCGGCGCAGTCCGTGACCTCCGGACGGCTGCACGGCGCATGGGCCCCGGCGGCGATGGCCCTGGCCCTGTCCGTCCTCGGTCCGGTCGCGGAGTCGGCACGCGCCCTGAGCCAGGCCGTGGCGCTGCGGGCCGCGGCCGCCCGCGTCGGCGCGGCCGTCAAGGCCCCCGCCCTCTCCCCGCCGCCCGCCGAGCCCCGCCCCCTGCCGCCCGGTCCGTTGGGTGTCCAGCTGCACGGCGTGCGGTTCGACTACGGCGGGCAGCCCGTGCTGGACGGCGTCGACCTGACCGTCCCCGCGGGCCGGACGGTCGCCCTGGTCGGCGTCTCGGGAGCCGGCAAGTCGACCTGCGCCCACCTACTGGCCCGGTTCTGGGACCCCTCCCGGGGAGTGGTCCAGCTGGTGCCCGCCCACGGCGACCCCGTGGACATCCGGCACGTGAGCGACCCCGAACTGCGGCGGGCGGTCGTCCTCGTGGGACAGGAGACGCCCCTCTTCCACGGCACTCTCGCCGAGAACCTACGGCTCGCCGCACCCGAAGCGGACGACGACCTGCTCACCGCGACGGCGCGCCGGTGCGGCGTCGACCGGATCGCCGCGATGGACACCCTCGTCGGGGAGCGCGGCGCGACCCTCTCGGGAGGACAGCGGGCCCGCATCGCCCTCGCGCGCGCCCTGCTGGTACGCCCGCGCGTCCTGGTGCTCGACGAGTCCACCGCCCACCTGGACAACACCGGCGACGCCCAGCTCGCCGCCGCGCTGCGGGAGGAGGGCCGCACCACGATCGTCATCGCCCACCGGCCGGCCACCATCCGCCGTGCCGACCGCATCGCCGTCCTGGAGAAGGGCCGCATCACGGAAGAGGGAACCTGGGAGGAACTCACCAGCCGCCCCGGCAGCGCGCTCAACCGCGTACTCACCACGTCTTCCTGAGTACGGGACCCCGCCCGGGGCCCGGGCGGGGTCCCGGCCGCACGCAGGTGTGCACTGACAGTCGAACATGGCGATGGAGTGGGGGTCAGTCCTCTCCACCGCATGAGGGACGCGGCCTCGAAATCGGTGGACTCAGCCGGAACGAAGGCTTCTTGTGGCCAGGAGGTCGCGGTGGATGTCGAGGGCCGCGGTGGAGCGGTTCAGTGTGATGTAGTGCAGGCCGGGGGCACCCTCGTCGAGGAGGCGTTCGGCCATGGCGGTGGCATGCTCGACGCCGACGCGGTGGCCTTCGGCAGCGTTGTGGCGTACCGCTTCGAGACGGTGGGCGAGGTCCTCGGGGAAGACCGCGTGGGACAGTTCGGCGAAGCGGCGGATCTGGCGTACGTCGGTGGCCGGCATGATCTCCGGAATGATCGGTATGTCGCAGCCCGCCGCCACCACCCGGTCGCGCAGCCGAAGATAGTCGTCGACGTGGAAGAACATCTGGGTGATCGCGTAGTCGGCGCCCGCGCGGCACTTGGCGACGAAGTGACGGATGTCCGATTCCCAGTCGGGTGAGCGCGGGTGCTTCTCGGGGAACGCGGCGACGCCGACGGTGAAGTCGCCCAGTTCCCGGACGAGTTCGACGAGTTGGGCGGCATACGTAAAACCGTCCGGGTGCGCAGTCCAAGGTCCGTTCGGATCGCCGGGTGGGTCGCCGCGAAGGGCGAGTACGTCGCGGATGCCTGCGTCCGCGTACTGGCCGATGATGTGCCGCAGTTCGGCCATGGGGTGCCCGACCGCCGTGAGGTGGGCGACCGGGCGCAGAGTGGTCTCCGCGGCGATGCGTTTGGTCACGTCGACGGTGCGCTCACGGGAGGAGCCGCCCGCGCCGTAGGTGACGGACACGAACGTGGGCGAGAATGCCTCGACCCGGCGGATGGTGTCCCACAGAGTGCGCTCGCCCTTGTCGGTTTTGGGCGGGAAGAACTCGAAGGAGAAGGTCGGTTGCCCACCGGCGAGGGCATCGCGCACCGGGGTCATCAAGGCCTCCTGCGTAAGTGGTCCGCTTTGGGGCGGAGACGACCACTGCATGGGCGGACTGCTCGCTGGGCCACCCGCGCTCCGACCTCGAACGGGCCCAAGGTTCGAGCGGCGTCGTCGCATGTGCCTGGTCCCCCGTGTGGGCCGTGCGGGCCGAGCGGGCGACGTCCGGATGGGGCACCGAGGCATCGTCGGCCTCCTCGTATTCCGACCGCGCCGCCCGCCCAGGGCCCGTTCACGACACGCCCGCCAGGCGAGGCTCGATCTCTCGGGCGGCGTCGTGTCCGTAGGCGCGTTCGACGCGGTCGACGAGGTCCGTGGCCAGGAGCTTGTACTCCTGTGTGCCGACCGACTCCAGCACCACGGAGGCGAGGGCGCAGCCGAGCCGAGCGGCGCGCACGTCCGGCCAGTCCCAGGCCAGTCCGGCCAGGAAGCCCGCGCGGAACGTGTCACCGGCGCCCGTGGGGTCGGCGATCTCGGCGGTCGGTACAGCGGGCACGTCGAGGCGGGGCTCCCCGTGGCGGGACAGGCTGACACCCTCGGCGCCGCGGGTGACGATCCACGTGCCGACCCGGTCCAGGATGTCCCGCTCCCTCCAGCCGGTGCGCTCCCCCAGCAAGGCGGCCTCGTACTCGTTGGTGAACAGCAGATGCGCGCGGTCGACCAGACGGCGGGCCTGTGGTCCGTCGAGGCGGGCCAGTTGCTGCGAAGGGTCGGCGGCGAGGCGGATGCCCGCACGGTGCGCGGTCTCGGTGTGCCGCAGCATCGCCTCGGGATCGTCCGCGCCGACGTGAACGAGGTCGAAACCGCCGACGCGTGCGGCCACCGCGGCGAAGTCGATCTTCGAGGCGTCGGCCATGGCGCCGGTGTAGAAGGTGGCGATCTGGTTCTCTGCCTCGTCCGTCGTGCACACGAAGCGGGCGGTGTGCAGTGTCTCGCTGATCCGCACGGAATCCGTGTTCACGCCGGCACTGCGCAGCCAGCTCCCGTAGTCGGCGAAGTCGAGCCCCGCCGCACCGACGAGGTGCGGGGTGAGCCCCAGGCGGCCGAGCCCGAAGGCGATGTTGGCCGCGACGCCGCCTCGGCGCACATCCAGGTGGTCGGCGAGGAACGAGAGGGACACCTGTTCCAGATGGCTGGAGATCAGCTGGTCGGTGAACCGACCGGGGAAGTACATCAGATGATCGGTGGCTATGGAGCCGGTCACAGCGATGCGCACGGTGTTTCTCCTTGCCCGTGAGTGGGACGGCCGGACTACGGATGAAGGGCCTAGAGCCCTGCCGCCTTGCGCAGCGCCTCCACTCGGTCCGTCCGCTCCCAGGTGAACTCCGGCAGCTCACGGCCGAAGTGACCGTAGGCCGCGGTCTGGGAGTAGATCGGCCGCAGCAGGTCCAGGTCGCGGATGATCGCGGCCGGGCGCAGGTCGAAGACCTCGTCGATGGCCTTCTCGATCTTCTCGGCGTCGACCTTGGCCGTGCCGAAGGTCTCGACGAACAGGCCGACCGGCTCGGCCTTGCCGATCGCGTACGCCACCTGCACCTCGCACCGCGCGGCCAGACCCGCCGCGACCACGTTCTTGGCGACCCAGCGCATCGCGTAGGCCGCCGAACGGTCCACCTTGGACGGGTCCTTGCCGGAGAACGCCCCACCGCCGTGGCGGGCCATGCCGCCGTAGGTGTCGATGATGATCTTACGGCCGGTCAGACCCGCGTCACCCATCGGGCCGCCGATCTCGAACCGCCCGGTCGGGTTCACCAGCAGGCGGTAGCCGTCGGTGTCCAGCTTGATTCCCTCGTCCAGCAGCGCCTTCAGCTCCGGCTCGACCACGAACTCCCGGATGTCGGGCGCCAGGAGGGAGTCAAGGTCGATGTCGCTCGCGTGCTGCGAGGAGACGACCACGGTGTCCAGACCGACCGCCTTGTCGCCGTCGTACTCGATGGTGACCTGTGTCTTGCCGTCCGGGCGCAGGTAGGGGATCGTGCCGTTCTTGCGGACCTCGGACAGGCGCTTGGACAGACGGTGCGCCAGGAAGATCGGCAGCGGCATCAGCGTCGGCGTCTCGTCCGTCGCGTAGCCGAACATCAGGCCCTGGTCGCCGGCGCCCTGGCGGTCCAGCTCGTCCTGGTCGCCCTCGACCCGGGACTCGTACGCCGTGTCGACGCCCTGCGCGATGTCCGGCGACTGCGAGCCGATCGAGACCGAGACTCCGCAGGAGGCGCCGTCGAAGCCCTTCTTCGAGGAGTCGTAGCCGATCTCGAGGATCTTGTTGCGGACCAGCGTCGCGATGTCCGCGTACGTCTTGGTCGTGACCTCGCCGGCCACATGCACCAGACCGGTCGTGATGAGGGTCTCGACAGCGACCCGGGAGGTCGGGTCCTCGCGCAGGAGCGCGTCCAGAATGGTGTCGCTGATCTGGTCAGCGATCTTGTCGGGGTGACCTTCGGTCACGGACTCCGAGGTGAACAGGCGACGGGACATACCGGGCTCCAGTGAGTAGGGGGATGTGCCGATCAGTGCAAAGGCCGACGTGACGTGAAGTCCTCCGTCACGGGGGCGGGTTCTCGTGCTTGCGGTTGGGCAGGTCCGCATGCTTGGTGCGCAGCATGGCGAGCCCGGCTGCCAGCACCTTCCGGGTCTCCGACGGATCGTCGGACCTCCTCGATGCAGGACTGCTCGTCGTCGTGCGCGAAGTGGGTGACACCGGACAGGCCGGAGTGGACGTCGGCGCCACCGAGTCCGTTCTGAGTGATCTTCTCGCCGGTCACGGCCTGGACCACGTCCGGTCCTGGATGAACATCTGCGAGGTGTCGCGGACCATGAAGACGAAGTCGGTCAGGGCGGGGCTGTAGGCGGCGCCATCCGCGCACGGGCCCAGCATCACGCTGATCTGCGGGATGACGCCCGAGGCCTTGGTGTTGCGCTGGAAGATGTCGCCGGAACCGGCGAGGGCGGTGACGCCTTCCTGAATGCGAGCGCCCGCGCCGTCGTTGGGTGAGACCAGCGGGGCGCCGGCCGCGATGGCCATGTCCATGATCTTGTGGATCTTCTGGGCGTGCGTCTCACCCAGGGCGCCGCCGAAGATCCGGAAATCGTGGGCGCGGGTGCAGACGGTGCGACCGTGCGCGGCTCCCCAGCCGACGTCGGCGCCGTCCGTATGCGGCTTCCTGGCTTCCAGGCCGAAGCCGGTGGCGCGGTGCCGGCGCAGCGGCTCCATCTCATGGAACGAGTCCTCGTCGAGCGGGAGTTCGATGCGCTCACGGGCCGTCAACGTGACATTGGCGTGCTGGGCTCGCGTGGCCCTCTCGCCGGGGCCGCGGCAGATCTGCGTGCCCGGCTCCGGGAGTTCGGTGATTCTCCTGGCGGTGTCGGCTGGTACCTCGGGAGTCCGCTCACCGACCGGCGCTTCACGCCCAGGGCCCTTCTGATGGATCTCCGCGGCGTCGCGACGCCCGGCACGCCCTCTCCCGTGGAGATCCGTCAGAAGGGCCCTGGCCGTCATCTCGAACTCTCCAAGGGTGGGGGATCTGTCCGGCGGCCCGAGGGTGATGGCCCTGCCAATAGCTAACACGCTATCCGTCCACGATGCTACTGAACTCGATTGCGAGATTTTGGGCGGTCGGCAATTTGTTGGCTCTCTCGAATCGCCCGCCGCTTATCTGGGACGGGGCATTGCCGGGGGTGCGCTGGGTTCCTTTCCGGAGGGTCGACTCGTCACTAATGGAATCCACAGCTCCGTATCCTTGCGCATCGATCCGGCGGGGAGATCGACTCGTGGCGGCCCGCTGGCCTTGGGTGTCAGGGAAACACTTGACGCGGTCTTGGACCATGAGCAATGCTGTGGTCGAACGTGTGCACGCGATTGATGTAGGGGGGAGCGAACGCGCACGACCGGAAGCGATCGATGCTGTCAGGCTCACTCATGAGTCCGCGGGCCGACTGGACCAACCGGCTGCCGCGAGCGGCACTGTCGCTGCATCAGGGGGAACTACGGGGAGATTGCTCACCCGGCTGGTAATCCGAGAAGCGCAGGTAGAGGCCTGTGTGGCGGAGATCGGCTGCGGTTCGAAGCTTGTTGAAACTCGCACCAATCGCGAAGTGGCCATCCCATAAGAGGCGCAATGGCGCGTCATGTCAGGCATGGGTGAGTCGGACGCGGGGATCGATCGGTGGCGGTCTGCGATGATGCCGGCCCTGCATGTTCTCGAGCCCCGCCCGGAAGCTCCAGTTTGAAATAGTGCAATTGACGACTCCGGACGTTGATGTAAATTCTCAATGCCCGCTGCCGTGGTGCTGTCATGCCCTTTTATCGTCGCGGCTGGGATATGCGGGATACTCAGGGGGAGCTTTCCGTGCAGGACAACGATGTTGCCGTCATCGGTATGGCATGCAGATTTCCCGGGGCACAGGACTACCGGCAATTCTGGGACAACCTCAAAGAGGGGAAGTCGCATATCGGTGAGGTCCCCCGAACCCGCTGGGACTGGCGTGAGCACATTATTCCGCAGGATGGCTCCATGGGCGGCACACACATGCACGTCAGTAAATGGGGCGGTTTCATCGACGATGTGGACGCCTTCGACGCGGCGTTCTTCCGGCTCTCGCCGTTGGAGGCGGAGAGCATGGACCCTCAGCAGCGCATCATGCTGGAGCTCGCCTGGTCCTGCATCGAAGACGCCGCTGTCCGGCCGGACACGCTGTCAGGCGGCGAGGTCGGCGTCTTCCTCGGCTCGTTCAATCTGGACTACAAAGAGCTCCAGGAGCGAAAGCTGCGCGAGGTGGCGGCCCACCACTCCACGGGCACTACGGGCTCGGTCATCGCCAACCGCATCTCCCACTTCTTCGACTTCCGCGGACCGAGCGTCGTCGTCGACACGGCGTCCTCCGCGTCCTTGCACGCCCTTCACCTTGCGGTGCAGTCGCTCAACCAGGCGGAGTGCGACGTCGCGCTCGCCGGAGGGATCAACGTCGTCCTGACCCCGGGCAGGAACGTCTCTTTCTCCAAGACCGGGATGTTGTCCCCCACCGGCTCGTGCAAGACGTTCGACGAGCGCGCCGACGGCTATGTGCGCGGCGAGGGCGCGGGGATCGTCCTGCTCAAGCCGCTGGCGGACGCCATCCGGGACGGCGACACCATCCACGGTGTCATCAAGGGCAGCGCCGCGAACCACAGCGGCAGAACCCGCACCCTGACCCACCCCAGCGACGAGGCGCAGGCCCAAGTCGTCGCGGACGCTCTGCGACGGGCCGGCGTCTCCCCGGACACCATCGGCTATGTGGAGGCGCACGGCACCGGTACGCCGACCGGCGACCCGGTCGAGTTCCAGGGCCTGGTGAAGGGGTTCAGCGAGGCGCGTGGCGCGCAGGAGGGTCCACGCCGCCTCAACCACTGCGGCCTGGGCTCGGTGAAGCCGAACATCGGGCATCTGGAGGCCGCGGCCGGGATCGCCGGAGTCATCAAGGCGCTGCTCGCGACGGAGCACAAACAGCTGCCGGGGCTGCCGGACTTCCAGAACCTGAATTCCCGTATAGACCTGGAAGGCACGCCGTTCCACGTGGTCGACTCCCTGCGCGACTGGGAGCAACCGCTCTCGGAGGCAGGGCAGCCCTTCCCCCGCCGCTGCGGTGTCAGCTCCTTCGGCATCGGCGGCACCAACGCGCACGTCGTCCTGGAGGAGGCGCCGCCCCGGGAGCGGCCCGTCCCCGACCCGCGTCCGGCCTACCTCATCTGTCTGTCGGCCAGGACGACGACGGCGCTGGAGCGGCGTATCCGCGATCTGGCGGAGTGGGTCGACCGGAACCGGCCCGGACTCGACCTCATGGACGTCAGTGCCACGCTGTTGCTCGGGCGCGAGCACCTCGGCCGCAGGACCGCGTTGGTGGTGCGCAGCGCCGACGAACTGAGCGTGAAGCTGCGGCGCCTGCTCGAGACGGGACAGGCCAGGAACTGCTTCCACGACCACCCGGCCGCCGCACAGACACACCCGGCGGGCCAGAAGCCGGCCGAAGCGCCGACGACCGGGGTACCGGACACCTTCCACCTCGGTGTGGACCTCCCGGCGGATGAGTACGCGCAACAGCTCCTGGCGCTGGCCGAGGCATTCGCCGGGGGAGAAGACCGTATCTGGGCGGGCCTGTTCTCGTCCGTCCCGGTGAGCAGGCTCCGTTTGCCGACGTACGCGTTCGACCGGCGCCGCTTTTGGATCACACCGGACGGCGCCGACGGGCTGCCGGCGGCGGCACCGGCCGAACACGCGGTAACGGCAGCGGACATGAGCGGGAACGCGGGCCACGAGGAGTGGGCAGGTTTGGGCGTCCAGGAGAGCGTCGAGGCAGATCTCAGGAGCATCGCGGGCCAGGTCCTGAAGCTCGCAGCGGACGAAGTACATCCGAAGGACCGGCTGACAGACCTCGGGTTCGACTCGGTCGGCAACACACAGCTGGCTCTCAGGGTGAACGAGCACTTCGGGATCGACATCGGGCCCTCGCTCTTCTACACGTACTTCACCCTCGAGATGATCCGGGACCATGTGATCGAGGAGTACACGGACGCCGTCCGGCAGAAGTACCCCGCCGACGCAGGTACGAGCGCGGCGGAGCCGGCCGCCACCGCGCGCGAGGACGCCGCCCCCACGCCGGCACCCTCGCTGTCCCCCACTGACGAGGCCGACGACGCCATCGCCGTCATCGGCATGAGCGGACGCTTTCCGCAGGCCCGCACCGTCGAGGAGTTATGGAACCTCCTCGCCGAGGGACGTGAGGCGCTGCAACCGATACCCGCGGACCGGCTGCGAAGCTGGCGCACCCAGAGCAACGCGGCCGGGACCAAGGGCGGTTGGCTGCCCGGTGCGGCCGAGTTCGACCCGCTGTTCTTCGAGATCTCCCCGAAGGAAGCCGAGGCCATGGACCCGCGGCAGCGGCTGCTGCTGCAGGAGGCATGGCGGGCCCTGGAGGACGCCGGCTACGGGGCGAAGAAGCTGCAGAGCAGCACCATGGGCATGTTCGTCGGCGCCGAACAGGGCGACTACCAGCGCCTCACCGGCGACGAGGAGACGCTGACCTCCGGCCACGACGGAATCCTGGCCTCCCGGCTCGGCTACTTTCTGAACTTCTCCGGCCCCGTGCTCAGCATCAACACGGCTTGCTCGGCCGGCCTCGCCGCCGTGCACCAGGCGTGTCTGAGCCTGCGCGCCGGCGAGTGCGACACCGCGGTGGCCGCAGGCGTCAACGTCCTTGCGGGCTCCCACTTCTTCGAGCACGCCACACAGGCCGGAATGCTGTCGGGCGACGGCGTCTGCTACGCCTTCGACAAGCGCGCCAACGGCATGGTGATGGCCGAGGCGGTCGCCGTCGTCGTCCTGAAGCCCCTGTCGAAGGCAGTGGCAGACGGAGATCGCGTGCACGCCGTCATCAAGGCCAGCGGCGTCAACTACGACGGGCGGACCAACGGCATCACCGCGCCCAGCCAATTCGCGCAGGCCGCTCTGCTCGGCTCCGTCTACGAGCGGTTCGGCGTCGACGCGGCCGAGATCGAGCACGTGGTGGCGCACGGGACCGGCACTCGGCTGGGCGACCCCATCGAGGTGAACGCGCTCGCCGACGTCTTCGGCCGGTACACCGACAACAAGCAGTACTGCGCCCTGACGTCGGTCAAGCCGAACGTCGGGCACACCCTGGCAGCCTCGGGTGTGGTGAGCCTGATCGGTCTGATCCAGGGACTGCGTCACGAGGCGGTGCCCGCGAGCCTGCACTGTGAGCAGGAGAGCGATTACATCGACTGGGCGCAGAGCCCGTTCTACGTCAACAGGGAGACACGGCCCTGGCGGCGCGCGCCCGGCAGGAAGCGAGTCGGCGCGGTCAGCTCGTTCGGCATCAGCGGAACCAATGCCCATGTCGTCGTGGAGAGTTACGACGCCGAACCGGACGACGCCACCGCCGCTGCCCGGCCGTCCTACCTGCTTGCCCTGTCCGCGAAGACCGACGACGCGCTGCGGGCACGGGTGGCGGATCTGCTCGCCTTCCTGCGCGGCGGGGAAGCCGATGCGGCCGCGCTGGGACGGATCAGCGCCACGCTGCTCGGGGGGAGGCACCACTTCGCGCACCGCTGCGCGGTGGTCGCCGCCACCCGCGAGGAGGCCGAGCACCTGCTCCAGCAGGTCCTCGACGGCAAGAAGGCCCCCGCCTCCCAGGTCTTCCGCGGCGTGTCCGGCAGGGACTTCCGGCCCCAGGTCGCCCTCACCGAGTACGGCAACGAGCTGATCGCGCGCGCCGAAGGGCCGGTCGACGACCAGGGCAGGTACCAGGACGCCCTCCGAGCGTTGGCCGACCTCTACTGCCAGGGCTACGAGCTCGCCTGGGAGCGGCTGTTCGGCGACCGGCCGCCGCGGTGCGTATCGCTGCCCGGCTACCCCTTCGCACGCGAGACGTACTGGGCCGACGTGCGACGGACCGGCGCGCCGCGCGCGCTGCCCTCGTCGGGCGGCGGCGCACCCTTGGCGTCCCTGCACCCGCTCCTCGACAGCAACACCTCCACGCTGCGGGGGCAGCGGTTCGCAAAGCGCCTGTCGACGGACGAGTTCTTCCTGCGCGATCACGTCGTCGACGGGAAGATCCTGCTGCCGGGCGTCGCCCACATGGAGATGGCGTACACCGCCGCTCGGCTGTCCTCCGGCTCCGACACCGTGACACTCCAGGACATCATCTGGGGCCACCCGGTCGTCATGGACGAGGCCTCCAGGACGGTGGAGATCGCCCTGGCCCCGCTCAAGGAAGGCTCCCTCGAGTACCTCATCCACAGCGAGAGCGACGGCAAGCGGACCGTCTTCTCCCAGGGCCGGGCGAACTACGCCGCCGACCAGCCGGGGCGGGTGCGCGGCAGCATCGACATCCCCGCGATCCGGTCACGGTGCACCGGCCGCAAGGAGAACGCGGAGATCTTCGCGAGCTTCCGGGAGCTCGGCTTCGCCTACGGCGAGACGTTCCAGGCCATCGAGACGCTCTACTGCGGTGAGACCGAGGCCTTGGCGAAGATCGTGCTCGGCGACGGCCTGGAGGACGAGTTCCCCTCGTTCACCATGCACCCCTCGCTCTTCGACGCGGCGCTCAACACGTTGCGGGGGATCGGGGAGCAGGACGGTGTCCTGAGGATTCCGTTCAGCCTCGAAGAACTCGTCGTGTTCGCGCCGATACCGAGCCTGTCGTACTGCCATGCCACGATCCACCGGATCGCACGGGACGGCGCGGTGAGCGTGAACCTTGCGATCTGCGACGAGAGCGGCGCGGAGTGCGTGCGGGCGACCGGCCTGGTCTTCAAAGAGTTCGCTGCCGAGAAGGACGATGCGCTGCACCTGTATGTGCCGCGCTGGACGGAAGCGGCCGACGAGCCCACCGGGCCGGCGCGGTCCGCAGTCGTCGGGGCGGAGCGGACCCTGCTCGTCCTCGACGACGACGAGGCCCGCCCGGCCGAGCTCGCGGCCGCGCACACGGGCCGCGTCGTCCGGGTGCGGACCGGGGCAGCATTCGAGGAGCTGGGACCGGAGCTGTTCCGTGTCGACCGGCGCAGCGCCGCGGACTTCGACCGGCTGCTGCGCACCCTGGACGAGCGGGGGCAGCTGCCGCACGCGATCGTGGATCTCTGGTCGCTGGCAACGGCTCCGGCCGACCTCACCGTCGGTCTGGAGAGCCTGCTGCACCTCTTCCGGGCCGTGCACAGGGCCGGCATCGAGCGCGAGATCCAGCACCTGTCCGTCCTCCCGGGTGAGCGAGGGCTCGGCCGGGTGGCGGCGCTGGGGCTCTCCGGGTTCGCCCGTGCCATGACGCCGGTGAACCACCTGTTCCGTATGAACAGCCTCCAGGTCGACACGGCACAGGGCGCGGGAACCGTCGCCGACAGCGTGCTGCGGGAGCTGGCCATGGCGGAGGGCGCCACCTCCCGCGGCGGGCACGAGATCCGGCACGTCGACGGCGTTCGTGCGGAGTGGGCCCTGCGGCCGTGGAAGGGCGGTGGCCGGCCCGCGGCATCGGCGTTGCCGCTGAAGGAAGGGGGCGTCTACCTGATCAGCGGCGGCGCCGGTGCACTGGGACTCCACCTCGGCACCTACCTGGCGCAGCAGTGCCGGGCCAGGCTCGTCCTGCTCGGCCGCAGACAGCCGGATGCCGAACGGCGGGAGAAGATCGCCGCACTGGAAGCGGCCGGGGCGGAGGTCCTGTATCTGGCCTGCGACGTGGCCGACCGCGACGCCGTGCGCAGGGTGCTCGACGCCGCACGGGAGCGCTTCGGCACGCTGGACGGCGTTTTCCACAGCGCAGGCATCGCCGGCAGCGCGGGCGTCATGGACGTGGACCAGGCCGACTTCGACGCCGTTCTGTCGCCGAAGCTGCACGGCACCGTTCACCTGGACGAGCTGACGCGGCAGGACCCGCTCGACTTCTTCGTGCTCTTCTCCTCCATCGCCGCATACGTCGGCGACTTCGGGCAGGGCAGCTACGCCGCCGCCAACCGGTTCCTCGACGCCTACGCCCACCACCGTGAGTCGCTGCGGGCCGACGGCCAGCGCAACGGCCGGAGCGTCTCGGTCAACTGGCCCTACTGGGACGAGGGAGGCATGCTCGGCGACCTCGCCGAGGACGGCCCCTCGAAGACCCTCTACCACGACCACTCGGGCCTGCGCGGCCTCAAGACCGCCGAGGGTATCCGGGTCCTTCTGGAGATCCTGGTCTCGGGCGAGACACAGGTCGTCGTGACCAAGGGCGAGCGCCAGAAGATCGAGAAGGTACTGCGCGTCGCCGGAGCGGACCGCGCCAAGCCGGCCGGCACCACGAGCACTGCCGAGGCACCCGCGCCCGTGCGGCCTCAGCGCCCCGCGGCGGAGGTGCCGTCGGGCGGGGTGGTCGGGCAGGAGTTGTTCGGGGCGGCCGTTGAGTATCTGAAGGATCGGTTGTCGCAGGTCTTCCGGATTCCGAAGGGGCGTATCGATGCCGCTGCGGAGTTGGGTGAGTACGGCATCGAGTCGATTCAGATCATGGAGTTGATGCGTCTTCTGGGGAAGGACTTCGAGTCCGTTCCGGGGACGTTGTTCTTCGAGTACCGGACGATCGAGGAGTTGGCCGGGTACTTCACGGAGCATCAGGCGCAGCGCCTGGGCGAGCTTCTGGGTGCGACCTCCGGGGCGGAGCGTGCCCCCGCGGCAGAGGCCGCACCGAAGCACCCCGCTGCCGCTGAACCGGTCACCGCGCAGGCCCGGTTCGCCGAGCCGCGCCCGGCCGCGGCCCACGTCGAGCAGGCCCCGGTGCCGGCCACCGGACGGTCGCGGGACGTGGCCATCATCGGCATCAGCGGCCGCTACCCGAAGGCATGGAACCTCGACGAGTTCTGGCAGGTCCTGTCCCGCGGCGAGGACTGCATCGAGGAGATCCCGGCGCACCGCTGGGACAAGGACGCGTACTACGCCGCCGAGAAGATGCCCGGCAAGACCAACAGCAAGTGGGGCGGCTTCATCGACGGCGCCGAGAACTTCGACGCCCTGTTCTTCAACATGTCCCCGAACCAGGCCGCGCTGACCGACCCGCAGAGCCGCCTGTTCCTGCAGGCCGCCTGGGAGGCCATGGAGGACGCCGGGTACACCCGCAAGACCCTCAGCCCGGACAAGGCCCGCAAGGTCGGGGTCTACCTGGGCATGATGTGGAACGAGTACCAGCTCTACAGCGGCCAGGACGTCGTTCTCTCCGACCGCGCGGCCGCTTCCAACGCCGTCTCGTACTTCTTCGACCTGCACGGCCAGAGCCTGACCGTCGACACCGCGTGCTCGTCGTCGCTCTACGCGATCGCCATGGCGGTCGAGAGCATCAGGAACGGCACCTCCTCGCTGGCATTCGCCGGTGGTGCGAACCTGTCGCTGCACCCCAACAAGTACGTCTCGCTCAGCCAGATGAACTTCTTCGCCGAGGACGGCCGCTGCCGCTCCTTCGGCGCGGGCGGCACCGGCTACGTTCCCGGTGAGGGCGTGGGCTGCGTTCTGCTCAAGCCCCTCGACCAGGCCGTCCAGGACGGCGACCACATCTACGGCGTGATCCGCGGCGTGGCCACCGTGCACGGCGGCAAGACCAACGGCATGACGGTGCCCAATCCGCTGGCCCAGGCGGACATGGTCACCGCCGCCCTGGCGGACGCGGGCCTCTCGCCCGAGGACATCAGCTACATCGAGGGCCACGGCACCGGCACCTCGCTCGGCGACCCGATCGAGATCACCGGTCTGACCCGGGCGTTCCGCAAGCACACCGACAAGAAGCAGTACTGCGCCATCGGGTCGGTCAAGTCGAACATCGGCCACCTGGAAGGCGCGGCCGGCGTCGTCGCCGTCACCAAGGTCCTGCTGCAGATGCAGCACGGGATGCTGGTGCCCTCGCTCCACTCCCAGGAGCTGAACCCGTACATCGACTTCGCGAACACCCCGTTCTACGTCCAGCAGGAACTGCAGCCGTGGAAGCGGGCCACGCGCACGGTCGACGGCGTGACACGGACGCTGCCCCGGATCGCCGGTGTCTCGTCGTTCGGTGCCCACGGTGCCATCGCCCACGTGATCATCGAGGAATACGTCCCCTCGTCGGAGCGCCTCGCGCGCACGGAGCGGGCCGGGCGGACACAGCTCGTGGCCCTGTCGGCGAAGGACGGCGAGCGCCTGCGGGAGAAGGCGCGGGCCCTCCTGGCGTGGCTGTCGGAACAGGGCCGCGACGCCGACCTCGCGGACATCGCGTACACGCTCCAGATCGGCCGCGAGGCCATGGAGGAGCGCCTCGCTCTGGTCGTCGACGACCAGGACGCGCTGCGCCGGAAGCTGCAGGCGTTCCTCGACGGCGAGGAAGACGCCGAGGGCGTGTTCCAGGCCGGGGTACGCCGGCACAGGGACACCATCGCCCTTCTCGAGGCCGACGACGAGATGCGGGAGTTGACGCAGAAGTGGCTGGCGCGCGGCAGGTACGAGAAGCTGGCGGAGCTCTGGGCCAAGGGCCTCGCCCTCGACTGGGAGGCCGTCGACCGCGGCGCTGAACCGCGCCGCATCTCCCTGCCGACCTACCCGTTCGCGCAGGAACGTCACTGGCTCGACCTGACCCCGCAGGCCGAAGCACGGGCTCCCCGGCCGCTCCACGAGACCCCGCAGACCGCCGTGGCCGCGCTGGAACCGGTCGCGGTGGACGAGGAGCAGGCGATGCCGCTCGCCTTCGTCGAGGGCTGGGAGCCCGAGGAACTGGGCGCGGCGACGGCACAGGAACTCGGCGGAATCGTCTTCCTGTGCACCGGGACGGAGCGCCAGGCCGAGGTCGCACGTGCCCTGCGGGCGATCGACCCCGGTGTGCGCGCGGTCTTCATCGGGCAGGGGGACGCCTACCGGAAGGTCTCCCCGGATGCGTACCAGGTACGCGGCGGCGCCGCTCAGGACTACCTCGACGCGTTCCGTGACATCTCGGCGAGCCGGCTCGGCATCGACGCCGTCGTCAACCTCCGGGCACTTGAGGCGGATTCGGGCGGCGACGACTTCGGCGATGTCGTCCTGACCCTCCAGGCCGTCGCCGACGCCGGGATCCCCGCGCGGCGCCTCCTGATCGCGGGAAGCTACCGCGACGGCGTCGAACGCGCGCTCCTGGAGGCGCACATCGGCTTCGAGCGTTCCCTGAGCCTCGTGATGCCGAAGCTGTCGGTCGCGGCCGTGCTGCAGGACCTCGCGGACCCGCGGCGGCCCGCCGGAACCGCCGCGTGGATCGAGCGGCTCCTCGCCGAGCTGCGTCAGGAGAAGGCCGTCAGCGCGCTCTACCGCGAGGGCCGACGCTTCGTCAGCCGCGTCCGTCCCGCCGTCCTCACCGACGGCCCGACCGCCCTCAGGCGCGGTGGCACCTATCTCATCACGGGCGGTTGCGGCGGCCTCGGGATGATCGTCGCCCGGCACCTCGCCGAGCGCTACGGGGCGAACCTCGTGCTGACCGGGCGCTCCCCGTTGGACCCGGCACGGCAGGACAGGCTCCGCGACCTCACCGCCTCCGGAGCCCAGGCCCTGTATGTGCGGGCGGACGTCTCCGACGCCCAGGACATGAGGAAGGTCGTGGCACAGGCGCGCGAACGCTTCGGCTCCCTGCACGGCGTCGTCCACGCCGCAGGCGTCCAGGGCGAGGGCAGCATCCTCCACAAGGACCTGGCTGACTTCGAGGCCATCCTCGCCCCGAAGATCCACGGCACGCTCGTCCTCGACGAGGCCCTGGCGGGCCAGGACCTCGACTTCGTCTGCTACTTCTCCTCGACCTCCGCCGTGATCGGCGACTTCGGCACCTGCGACTACGCCGTCGGCAACCGCTTCCAGATGGCGTACGCCGCCCATCGCGACGCGCAGGTGGCGGCGGGCCGCCTCGCTGGCAGGACCGTGGTGGTCAACTGGCCGCTGTGGCGCGAGGGTGGAATGGGCTTCGACCGTGACACCACCACGATGCTGCTGCGGTCGAGCGGCCAGGACTTCCTGGAGACGCGGGACGGCATCGCACTGTTCGAGCAACTGCTGTCCCAGGAGGCCACCCAGCACCTGATCCTGGTCGGCAGGCCGGGCCGCGTGGAACGCTTTCTCGGGCTTTCGGAGCCACGGCCGTCCCGTCCTTCCGAGCCGTCCGGTCAGCCCCGGCCCGCGGCCGTCCCGGCGCGGCAGGACGCTCCCGCGGGCGTCCGGGTCCGGGCCGATGTCCCGGGGCCGGCGCTGGAGGAACGCCTGGACCAGGACCTCAAGGAGATCGTCAGCCGCGTCGTCAACGTCTCCCTCGACAAGCTCTACGAGGACGACAACCTCTCCGACTACGGCTACGACTCGGTGAGCCTCGCCGACCTCGCGGCCCAGCTCGGCAAGCACTATGGCATCGAGGTCACGCCCGCACTCTTCTACAGCCACTCCACGCTGAAGAAGCTGAGGACGTACCTGGCCGCGGAGCACGAGGAGCTCCTCGCCTCGTTCTACGCCGGCGCCGGCACGGACACCGACAGCGACGCCGACGCCGAAATCCATGGCGGCGGCGGTCGTGACGGGCAACGCGACAGCGCCGGTGCCGGTGAGGCGCCCCGTACCGAGGCAGGGCCGGTCCCGGAGGCCGGGCCTCCGTCCTCGGCGCCGTCCGCGGAGGACGACGACGCCATCGCCGTCATCGGCATGAGCGGCCGCTTTCCCGGCGCGAACGACGTGGACGAGCTGTGGTCGGTCCTCGCGGAGGGCCGTGACGTGGTGACGCCTGTCAGCCGCGAACGTCTCGCGCTATGGAGAGAGCCCCAGGACAGTCCCTTCGGCGCGTTCCGCGTCGGCCAGCTGTCCGGCCCCGACGAGTTCGACCCACTGTTCTTCGAGATCTCTCCGAAGGAGGCGCAGGGCCTGGATCCGCGCCAGCGGCTGCTCCTGCAGGAGTCGTGGCGGGCGCTCGAGGACGCGGGCTGGACGCCGGCGGCGACGCGCAGGGTCGGCATGTTCGTGGGCGTCGAGCAGGGCGACTACGACGACCTGACCCACGGAGCGGGCGGCCTCACCGCCAACCACGACGGCATTCTCGCCGCGCGCCTCTCCTACTTCCTCGACCTCAGCGGCCCCGCGATGGCCGTCAACACCGCCTGCTCCTCCGGTCTCGTGGCGGCCCATCAGGCGTGCGCGAGCATTCGCAACGGCGAGTGCGACATGGCACTCGCCGCCGGTGTCAGCCTGATCACGACCTCGCAGCTGCTCACCCGTACCGAGCAGGCCGGGATGCTGTCCAAGGACGGCGTCACCTACGCCTTCGACAAACGGGCCGACGGCATGGTCCTCAGCGAGGCCGTGGCGGTCGTCGTCCTGAAGCGGCTCTCGGCGGCCGTCGCCGACGGCGACAGGATCCACGGCGTTATCCGCGCCAGCGGCATCAACTACGACGGCAGGTCCAACGGGATCACGGCGCCCAACGGCGAGGCGC
This sequence comes from Streptomyces sp. NPDC030183, assembly GCF_055573455.1. Classification (NCBI taxonomy): domain Bacteria; kingdom Bacillati; phylum Actinomycetota; class Actinomycetes; order Kitasatosporales; family Streptomycetaceae; genus Streptomyces; species Streptomyces sp. NPDC030183. Next base: position 205,240 of record NZ_JBVIBK010000012.1, on the reverse strand, counting down.
AGGTGGAACTGCTGTGCTCCACGTACCGGCAGTACGGGGTGGACCCGGCGGACATCGAGTACGTGGTCGCCCACGGGACCGGAACCCGGCTAGGCGACCCCGTCGAGGTGAACGCGCTCAACGACGCCTTCCGCAGTTTCACCGACAAGCAGCAGTACTGCGCGCTGACCTCGACCAAGTCCAACGTCGGGCACACGCTCGCCGCGTCCGGGCTCGTCAGCCTGATCGGGGTCATCCAGGCCCTGCGGCACGAGACCATCCCGGCGAGCCTGCACTGCGAGCAGGAGAACGACTACATCGCCTGGCGGAACAGCCCGTTCTTCGTCAACAAGGAGAGCCGGCCGTGGCCCGAGGTCGCCGGGCGCAGGCGGGTCGCCGCGCTGAGCTCGTTCGGCATGAGCGGCACCAACGCCCACATGGTTGTGGAGGGGTATCCGGTGAAGGACCAGGCCGAGGCCGTTGCGCAGCCCGCCCACCTCCTCGCCCTGTCGGCCAAGTCCGAGGAGGCGCTGCGGCAGCGGGTCGCCGACCTGGTCGACTTCCTGGAGGACGCCACCCGCACGCACGACCTGCGCGACATCGGCGCGACCCTGCTCGACGGGCGGCTGCACTTCCAGCATCGCTGCGCGGTGGTGGCCCACGACACCGCTCAGGCGGTGCGTCTGCTGCGCCGGTGGGCCGGCGACGGGCAGGACCCGGAGGTCTTCTCGGGACGGGTGCCCAAGGGCTTCGTCCAGCTGGACGAGGTGCGCCGGGCCGGCGAACACCTACTGGATCAGGCGCCCCTGCTGCGCCACGACGCCACAGCCTTCGAGGAGGCGCTGCGCGCCGTCGCGAAGGTCTACTGCCAGGGGTACGACCTCGCATGGCGCAGGCTGTTCGGCGGCATGCGCATCCAGCCGGTGTCGCTGCCCGGCTATCCCTTCACAAGGAAGCGCCTGTGGCAGCGGGACACGGGACAGCGGCCGACGGGACCGCACGAGACCCACCAGGCCCACCCGTTCCTCGGGACGCGGCAGAACACGGACGCGGGGCAGCGCCTCGGCGTGACGTTCACCGGGCAGGAGTTCTTCCTCCGCGACCACGTCGTCGCCGGAGAGAAGGTCTTCCCGGGCGTGGGCCACCTGGAGATGGCCCGCGCCGCCCACGAAGCCGCGCGGCAGGACGGCGACGGGCGGGCGGCAGACGTGTCGATCCGGGACGTCGTGTGGATGCGGCCGGTCAGGGTCGGCGACAGCCCGGTCGATGTCCATGTCGACCTCGAACCGGACGGCGGCGCCGGAGCGCGCTACCGCATCCTGGCCCCGGCCGACGGCGGGCAGCTCGCCGTCCACAGCCAAGGGCGCATGGTCGTCGGCGAGAGCGTCCCCCGGGCCCCGCTCGACCTGGCCCGGCTCAGGGCCGAGTGCGGCGCGTACGAGATATCCGCGGCCGAGGCGTACGCCTTCTATCGGCGCAGGGGCATCCAGTACGGACCGGCCTTCCAGGGCCTGGTGCGGATCCTCGTGGGCGAGGCGCAGGTACTCGCCGAACTCGCCCTGCCGGCAGCCGCAGAGCACGGCACCGACCGGTTCGTGCTGCACCCCAGCCTGCTCGACGCCGCGCTGCAGGCGTCCATCGGTCTGCTCGACGCGGCCGACGGCCCGCAGCTGCCATACGCCGTGCAGGAGGTGGAGATCCTGGGCCCCTGTGCGCCGATCATGTGGGCGTGGATCAGGCGCGCCGACCGCGGTGTTGGGCAGCTCGGCGGGAAGCTCGATGTCGACCTGTGCGACGCCCAGGGCAACGTCAGCGTGCGCATCAGCGCGTTCAGCACCCGCCCCCTCAAGCACACGGCCCAGGCACTGCCCGCTCGCGCCCCGTCCCCGGCGTCCGCCGAGGGGGAGCTGACCTTGCTGCGGCCGAGCTGGGAGAAGACGCAGCCGGCGTTCCGTGCGCAGGCACTGCGGGGCCCCGGCGGGCGGACGTTGCTCGTCGGCGACGAGCCGGACGCGCTGGCCTCCGTGCTCACGGAGCACGAGGGCGTGGACCTGCTGCTGCTCCGTGCCGAGGACACCGTCGACGGACTGCGGGCACGGCTCGCCCGCGGCGCCACGGCGCACGACCACGTGGTCTGGATCGCGGGCGGCGGCACTCCGGTCGGGCCGGACAGCGAGTCCCTGGTCGAGAAGCAGGAGGAGGGAGCGTACGCGGGCTTCCGCCTGGCCAAGGCCCTCCTCGCCCTCGGCTACGAGAAGCGGGCCCTGGAGTGGACCGTCGTCACGGTCCGCAGCCAGTTCGTCGAGGACACCGACCGCGTCGACCCGACCCACGCCGGGGTCCACGGGCTCGTGGGGTCCCTGGCGAAGGAGCACCCGCGGTGGAGGGTGCGCCTCGCCGATGTCGACGAGCTGCGGGAGGACGTCCTGCGCGAGGCGCTCGCCCTGCCGGACGAGCCGCCCGCGAGCACCTGGGCGCACCGCGGTGGGCGCTGGTACCGCCAGACCCTGGTCCCCGTGCCGGCCGTCGCGGCGGGCCGCGACGACGCCACGCCGTACAAGCAGGGCGGCGTCTATGTGGTCATCGGCGGCGCGGGAGGTCTCGGGGCGGCGTGGACCGAGCATGTCGTGCGTACCTACCGGGCGCAGGTGGTCTGGATCGGCCGCCGCCCCGAGGACGAGGCGATCCGGGCCAGGATCGACGAGCTCGCCCTCCTGGGGCCCGCGCCGTGGTACCTGCAGGCCGACGCCACGGACCGGGAGTCCCTCGCGGCAGCCGTCGCGCGGATCAAGGCGCGCTTTTCCGAGATCCACGGTGTCGTCCACTCCGCCATCGCTCTGCTCGACCAGAGCGTGGCGCGGATGACGGAGGACCGCTTCAAGGCCGCCGTGCGTGCGAAGGTCGACGTCAGCGTCCGGATGGCACAGGTCTTCGCAGGCGAGCGGCTGGACTTCGTGCTGTTCTTCTCCTCGCTCAACTCGTTCCAGAAGTCCGCGGGACAGAGCAACTACGTCTGCGGCTGCGTTTTCAAGGACGCCTTCGCCCGGCTGCTGCGGCAGAGCCGGCCCGTCACCGTGAAGGTGATGAACTGGGGGTACTGGGGCAGCGTCGGCGTCGTCGCGTCGGATGCCTACCACCGCCGGATGGAACAGAGCGGCATCGGATCCATCGAGCCCGCCGAGGGCATGGCGGCGCTGGACGTCCTGCTCTCCGGGCCCTACGACCAGCTCGCCCTGGAGAAGACCAGCGCACCGAAGCGGGCCGCGCAGGTGGCGTCCATGACCGCCCGCGTGGACGAACGCCACCTGCGGCGCATCGCCGCCGACTCCGGCGGCGCCCGGGGCTTCGACGACGAACTGCTCTGCCAACTCCTGTTCACACAGCTGCAGACACTGGGGATGAAGGGGCAGGGCAGCGGGTCCGTCGCCGACGTCAGGGCAGCCCTGAAAGCGGGTGGCGGTTACGACAGCTGGCTGGACGTCAGCCTGCGCGTCCTGGCCGAGCACGGCTATGTGGAGTACGACGGCGACCGCTACACGCCGACCGGCAAAGCACCCGCCGACCGGGACGCCGTTTGGCGGCGCTGGGAGTCCCTGTGCCGGGAGAGCAACGGCACCAACCCCTACGTCAACATCCTCGACCCGGCACTGCGTGACGGCCCGAAGGTCCTCGCAGGTCACAAGGCCGCGACAGACGTCATCTTCCCCGGCTCGTCCATGTCCCTCGTCCAGGGCATCTACCGCGACTGCGACAGCGCCGACGCCCTGAACGACATCACGGCGGACCTGGTGGCCGCCCGAGTGGCGGCCCTGCTCGGCCAGGACCCCGCCCGCCGCGTCCGGATCTTCGAGATCGGCTCGGGCACGGGCGGCACCACCGAGAAGGTGCTGCGCAGGCTCGCGCCGTACCAGGACAGTGTGGCGGAGTACCGCTTCACCGACGTGTCGAAGTACTTCCTGCACAAGGGGGAGAAGGAGTTCGGCGCCGCGTACCCGTACCTGCGGTTCGGGCTCTTCGACGTGGAGCGCGGCCCCGCCGGGCAGGGCCTGGGCGAGGGCGGCTACGACGTCGTCATCGCCACCAACGTCCTGCACGCCACGCGCGACGTGCGGGCGGCCGTCCGCCACGCCGAGGCGCTGCTGGGCGCGGACGGCGAACTCGTCCTGAACGAACTGGCGACGCGCACCCTCTTCCTCCACCTGACCTTCGGTCTGCTCGACGGCTGGTGGCTCCACCAGGACGCCGAGCTGCGGATCGACGGCTGCCCCGGCCTCGCGCCCGCCGGCTGGCAGCGTGTGCTGGAGGAGGAGGGCTTCGCCGCCGTCTCCTTCCCCGCTGCCGCCGTTCACGAGTTCGGCCACCAGATCGTGGTGGCCCGCACGGGTGCCGTGGCGCGCATGCCCCGCGCGACGTCCGCGCAGCACGCCGCACCCGCAGTGCGCCAGGACGCATCGCGCAACGGGGACGAGGGTGACGTACGGGCACATGTGCAGCGTGCGATCACCGACCAGATCCAGCGGTCCCTGGGGCTTGCCGCGAGCGAGATCCACGAGGAGGACGCGTTCGCGGACTACGGCGTGGACTCCATCCTCGGAGTGCAGCTGATCCAGGACCTCAACGCCGTGCTGGGCGGGGTACTGGTGAGCACGGACCTGTTCGACCACAGCTCGGTACGCCGACTCGCGGCCTATGTGGCGAACGCCTTCCCGGAGCAGGCGCGTGCCCTGTCGGCGCGTGGCAGCGGGGACGCACCGGAGGCGGTACCGGCGCCGGCCGCGGTGACGGAGGCGCAGGTCAGGGACGTGATCATCACTCAGGTGCAGAGCTCCCTCGGCCTGGACCGCAGCGAGATCTCCGAGGAGGACGCGTTCGCCGACTACGGCGTCGACTCCATCCTCGGTGTCGAACTGACGCAGGACCTGAACTCCGTCCTCGGCATCTCACTCACGGCCACGGACCTGTTCGACCACAGCTCGGTGCGCGCTCTGGCGCGGTACGTGGTGGAGCACCACGCCCATGAACTGGCGTCGTCCCCCACGACGGAGCAGGGCACCGTCGCGCCGCAGGAGCCCCTGTCCGTCGGCGGACCCGAAGCGGTCGTGGACCTGGCCGTGGAGCCGGCCGCGGAGGCCGCCGTGGAGCAGGTCGCGATCATCGGCATGAGCGGGAGGTTCGGCACCGCGAAGAACGTCGACGAGCTGTGGCGGCACATCGTCGACGGCCGCAGCCTGGTCGGCGAGATCGACCGCTGGGACCTCTCGACCTATGTGTCGCCGGGCGCGGACCGCCCCAAGTACGCCTCCCTGATGGACGACATCGACCAGTTCGATCCGCTGTTCTTCCAGATCTCCGGCGTCGAGGCCAGCTACATGGATCCACAGCAGCGCGTGGTGCTGGAGGAGTCGTGGAAGGCGCTGGAGGACGCCGGGTATGCCGGGAGGGGAGTCCGTGGCCGGTCCTGCGGCGTCTACGTCGGCACCCAGGTCAGCGACTACCTGACCGCGCCCGCGGAGGACGCCCCCGCGCAGGCCATGTGGGGCAATGCCGAAGCGATCATCCCGGCCCGCATCTCCTACTACCTCGACCTGCAGGGCCCCGCCATCGCCGTGGACACGGCGTGCTCCGGCTCCCTCGTCGCCATCCATCTCGCATGCCAGGCGCTGCGGGCCGGTGAGGTGGAACTGGCCCTGGCCGGCGGCGTATCGGTGCAGTGCTCGCCCGACTACTACCTGGCGGCCCACAAGGCCGGCATGCTCTCCGAGACCGGACAGTGCCACACCTTCGACGAGTGCGCGGACGGCTTCGTGCCCGGCGAGGGCGTCGGCATGGTCGTGCTCAAGCGTCTGCGGGACGCCCTCGCCGACGGCGACCACATCCACGGCGTGGTACGTGCCTCGGGACTGAACCAGGACGGCACCTCCAACGGCATCACCGCTCCCAGCGCGAAGTCGCAGGAGCGCCTCGAGCGCGCGGTGTACGACGCCTTCGGTGTCGACCCGGCCGACATCCAGCTGGTCGAGGCCCATGGCACCGGCACCAGGCTCGGGGACCCGATCGAGTTCCAGGCGCTGACCCGGGCGTTCCGCAGCTACACCGACAAGCAGGAGTACTGCGCGATCGGGTCGGTCAAGACCAACATCGGGCACACGGCGCCCGCTTCCGGGGTGGCGGGCCTGATCAAGGTCCTGCTCGCCATGAAGCACCGCGAGCTGCCGCGCTCCCTCCACTTCGAGCGGGGCAACGCCCACATCGCCTTCGACGGCAGCCCGTTCTACGTGAACACCGTTCAGCGGGAGTGGACGGTCGAGCCGGGCGGCAGGCGGCTCGCGGCGCTGAGCTCGTTCGGCTTCAGCGGCACCAACGCCCACCTGGTGATCGAGGAGGCCGCCCCCGAGCCGCGGCGCACCGCACCGCGGATCCCCGGCCACCTCGTGGTGCTCTCCGCCCTCTCCCACGATCAACTGCGCGCCCAGGCCGCACAGTTGCACGACCACCTGCGCGACCACCCGGACACCGATCTGGGCGACGTCAGCCTGACGCTGCTCCTGGGCCGCAGGCACTGCCCCGTGCGCCTCGCCTGCGTCGCCCAGGACACCGCCGAGTTGTCGGCACGGCTGGGCGAGTGGCTCGCGGACGGCCATGACGAGCACGTGCGCGTCGCGGACCTCACTGAGCAGGCACCGCGCCCGCAGGCCTCCCTGGAGCAGTTCGGCAACTCCTGTGTGCGGGAGTGCGCCGACGGCGCGGCCGGGACGGTCCGTGTCGAGCACCTCGAAGCCGTTCGAGACCTGTATCTGCAGGGCTACGAGCTGCAGTACGCACGGCTCTTCGCGGCGGGCGCCCACAGGCGTGTTCCGCTGCCGACGTACCCCTTCCAGCGACAGCGCTACTGGCTGCCCGAGAACTCCGTGGCGGTGCGGCCTGCCGCTGTCGCCTCCGCCCCCGCCTCGGGCGCACAGGACGCCGAGCACCTGACGCTCGCGCCGCTGTGGGTGCGGGACGGCGGCCCCGCGGCTGCCGCCGACCTCGCCCTCCGGGGCAACGTCGTCGTCATCGGGGGAGACGCCGACGAGCGCGCCGCCGTCACGGCCGCGTGCACCGCACCGCACTTCCTCACCGAAGACAGCATGCGCAGCGTCGACGGGCTCACCGCGGCGCTCCGCCGCATCGGAAGGGTCGAGCACATCGTCTGGATCTGCCGTGCCGACGACAGCGCAGAGCCCGAGGCCCTGCTGCGGCGCACCGACGCCGGAGTGGTCACGTTCTTCCGGCTGACACAGACGCTGTTCGCACTGGGCTACGGCAGCGAGGAGCTGACCTGGACGGTGCTGACCCGCCAGAGCCAGCCCGTGTTGCCGGGCGAGCCCGTGCACCCCGCCGACGCGGCTCTGCTCGGTCTGGCCGCCGTGATGGCGAAGGAACTGCCCAACTGGAAGGTGAAGTCATTCGACCTCGGCGTGGCCGAGCCCGCTCCCCTGTCTGCCCTGCTCGGTGCGGCCGCGCAGCCGGTGCGGGCGCTGCGCAACGGGCAGTGGTTCCGCCAGCGCCTGGCGAGGACGGAGCTGTCCGCGCCGGCCAGGACCCCGTACCGGACGGGCGGCGTGTACGTCGTCCTCGGCGGGGCCGGTGGCATCGGCGAGCTCTGGAGCGAGGACGTGATCCGGCGCTGTGACGCCCAGGTGGTCTGGATCGGCCGCCGGGAGCTGGACAACGCCATCCAGGAGAAGATCGACAGGCTGAGCGCCCTCGGCCGCGCACCGTCGTACCTCTCGGCGGACGCCGCCGACCCCGCCTCCCTCCGGGCCGCGTACGCGAAGGTGAAGGAGCGCTTCGGCACGGTCCACGGCGTGGTGCAGTCGGTCTTCGGGCTGGTGGACCAGAGCCTGCCCAACACGAGCGAGGAGCAGTTCCGGCAGGGCCTGAGCGCCAAGGTCGACGCCAGCGTGCGCATGGCGGAGGTCTTCGACGCCGACGGGCTCGACTTCATGCTCTTCTTCTCCTCCATCGCCTCGGTCAACCCGACCATGGGCTACTGCAGTTACGTGGCGGGCAACACCTTCGAGGACGCCCTTGCACGCCGCTTGTCCGCAGAGCGCCCGTACGCCGTCAAGGTGGTCAACTGGGGCTACTGGGGCGCCGTCGGCAGCGGACTCGACGTTCCGCGGCACGTCCGGGAGCGCATCTACGAGCGCGAGGGCCTGGGTGACATCGATCCCGCGCTCGCGATGGACGCGGTCGAGCGGCTGCTGGCCGCCCCGATCGGGCAGGCCGTCTACCTCAACACCGGCAAGCCGGAACGGTTCGAGGCCTACTCGGGCCATGAGACGGTCCGCGTGCTGCGACCCACGGCGCACAAGCCCGGCGCGCTCGGCTCCGAACTCCCGTCGCGCAAGGACATGTTGCAGACCGTGCAGACGCGGGCGAAAGCCAAGCTGCGGGACCTCGACGCGCTGCTGGCCAAGCTGCTGTGGTGCGAGCTGCATGGCCGGGGCTGGATCGACGACCGGGTCTTCGACCTGTCGTCCTTCCAGCGGGCCAACGGCGTCATCGGCAAGTACGACCGCTGGCTGCAGGAGACCGTGAAGTTGTTCGTGCGCCAGGGCTACCTGGTGGCGACGGAATCCCGCTACCGCGTCGCCGCGGTGAACCCGCTCGACGCGGCGGAGACCGCGGCCGAGTGGGAGCGCAGCAAGCGCGCCTGGGTCACCGACCCGGAGCTCAGCGCGTCGGTCGGCCTGGTCGACAAGACCCTCCACGCGCTGACCGACATCCTCACCGGCAGGATCCCCGCTGTCGACATCGTCTTCCCCGGCTCCTCCCTGGACCTTGTGGAGGGCATCTACAAGCGGAACATGATCGCCGACTACTTCAACGACGTGGTCGGCGACTGCACGGTCGCCCTGGTCGAACGCCGTCTCGCCGAGGACCCGGACGCGAAGTTCCGGATCCTGGAGGTGGGTGCGGGAACGGGGGGCACCACGGCGACGGTCATGCGTCGGCTGCGCCCGTACGCAGGGCACATCGGCGAGTACTGCTACACCGATCTCTCCAGGGCCTTCCTCCTCCACGGGCAGCGGGAGTTCGGCGCGGAGAACCCGTTCCTGCGCTGCGCGACCTTCGACGCCGGCCGGGCCGTGGCGGGGCAGGGGTTCGAAGAGGGAGCGTACGACCTCGTCATCGCGACCAACGTGCTCCACGCGACCCAGGACATCCGGGAGTCGCTGCGCAACAGCAAAGCCCTGCTGCGGCCCGGTGGTGCCGTCGTCGTCAACGAGATCGACGGCTACACCGTGTTCGGCCTGCTGACGTTCGCGCTCCTGGACGGCTGGTGGCTGTACGACGACCCCGAGTTGCGCGACGCGGGCGGCCCCGGCCTGGAGCCCCGCATGTGGCAGTCCGTCCTGGAGTGGGAGGGCTTCGAGGGCGTGGAGTTCCCCGCCCGGGACGCGCACGTGCTCGGCCAGCAGGTCGTGGTCGGCTTCAGCGACGGTGTCATTCGTCAGGCCCACGGCGACGAGCCGCAGCCGGTCGCGCAGGCCACGGCAGAGCCCGCCGCCGCGCAGGTCACGGCGGAGCCCGCCGCCGGGCAGGTCACGGCGGAGCCGCAGCCGGTGCGGGTGGACGAGGTGGAGCTCAGGGGCGCGGTGCGGTCCTACCTGAAGGATCTGGTCGCGCGGACCCTGCTGATCCCGAGGGAGTCCATCGACGCCAGGGAGCCGCTGTCCACCTACGGCATCGACTCCATACTCATCCTCCAACTGCTGAACCACCTCAAGCAGGACATGGGAGAGGTCAGCAGCACCCTCTTCTTCGAGTACCGCACCGTCGAGGCGCTCACCGAGCACTTCGTCTCCCGGCAGAGCGAGGCCGTCGCACGGGTCGTCGGCCTCGGACAGGAGCCGGGCCCGGTCCAGGAGTCCGCGCCGGCACCGGCACCGATCCCGACCGCCGTGCCCGCTCCCGCTCCCGCGACCACGCGGCCGGAACCCGTGGCGGCGCCGTTACGGAGCGGCGACATCGCGATTGTCGGCATGAGTGCGCGCTTCCCCCAGGCCGACACCCTGGACGCGTACTGGGAGAACCTGCGCGCGGGACGCAGCTCGATCACCGAGATACCCGCCGACCGATGGGGACTCGACGGCTTCTTCGAGCCAGACAAGGAGAAAGCCGCGGCGCAGGGCAAGAGCTACAGCAAGTGGGGCGGCTTCGTCGACGGCTTCGCCGAGTTCGACCCGCTGTTCTTCGAGATGACGCCGAACGAGGCCGTGGAGATCGACCCGCAGGAGCGCCTATTCCTGCAGGAGGCATGGAAGGCGTTCGAGGACGCCGGCTACACCCGGGACCGCATCGAGCTGGAGCATGACGGCCGGGTCGGTGTCTTCGTCGGCATCACGCGCACCGGGCACAGCCTCTACGGCCCGGAGCGGTGGCGCAGCGGCGACACGGCGTACCCGTACACCTCTTTCGGCTCGGCCGCCAACCGCGTCTCGTACAAGCTGAACCTGAACGGCCCCAGCCTGCCGGTGGACACGCTGTGCTCCTCGTCGCTCACGGCACTGCACGAGGCGTGCGAGCACCTGCTGCGGGACGACTGCGAGCTGGCGGTCACCGGCGGGGTGAACCTCTACCTGCACCCGTCGAGCTATCTCAACCTGTGCAACCTGCAGATGCTCGCGGACGGGGACGAGTGCCGCAGCTTCGGGCGGGGCGGGAACGGCTTCGTGCCCGGTGAGGGCGTCGGTGCCCTCGTACTCAAGCGTCTGGAGGACGCCGAGCGGGACGGCGACCACATCCGCGCCGTCATCCGCGGGACGAGCATCAACCACGGCGGCACGACCAACGGTTACACCGTGCCGAACCCGGTGGCGCAGGGAAGGGTCGTGCGCCAGGCGCTCGACCGCGCAGGCGTCGACGCACGCACCATCAGCTACGTCGAGGCCCACGGCACCGGTACGGCGCTGGGCGACCCGATCGAGATCAACGGCCTGACCCGGGCTTTCTCCGCCGGCACCCGGGACGTGGGGTACTGCGCGATCGGCTCCGCCAAGAGCAACATCGGCCATGCCGAGGCCGCGGCGGGCATCGCGGGCGTGTTCAAGGTCGTGCTGCAGCTGCAGCACCGTGAACTCGCCCCCAGCCTGCACGCCGACGAGCTGAACCCGCACATCGACTTCGACTCGACGCCGTTCGTGGTCCAGCGCGAGCTGGCCGACTGGAAGCGGCCGGTCGTGACCCTCGACGGCGTCACCCGCGAAGTGCCGCGCCGGGCCGGTGTCTCGTCCTTCGGGGCGGGCGGCGCCAACGCCCATGCGGTGATCGAGGAGTACACGCCGAAGGAGGCACCGCGCGAGGACGCGCAGGCGAACGGGCCCGCCGTGGTCGTCCTCTCCGCCAAGGACGAGGAGCGGCTGCGGGAGCAGGCGAGCGCGCTGCTGCGCTGGCTGCCGCAGGGGGAGCGGGCCGGAGTGTCCGTCACCGATGTGGCGTACACCCTGCAGACAGGGCGCGAGGCCATGCCCGAGCGGCTAGGGACGGTCGTCTCCTCTCTCGGCGAACTGAAGGACGTACTGCAGGGCTTCCTGGACCGCCCGGAGCGGACCGAAGGGCTGCACCGCGGTCGGGCCGGGCGCCGTGACCGGGCGCTCTCCACGCTCACCGAGGACGACGACATGAGCGCGGTCGTCGAGACCTGGATCGCCAAGGGCAAGTACGCGAAGGTGCTCGACCTGTGGGTGAACGGCTTCGCGCTCGACTGGCGCAGCCTCCACTCGGACGGCACGGCACGCGTCGTCCCCCTGCCGACCTACCCCTTCGCCCGGGAGCGGTACTGGATCGCGGAGAAGAAGATCGAGGGGCAGCAGCAGGGCGAGGCCCCGGATGCGGAGTCCGGCACGGCGGTCGCGTCGATCGACGGCCTCCTCGACGACTACCTGAGCGGCTCCCTCGGCGTGGAGGCCGCCATGGAGCACATTCGCCTGTCATTCGATGACGGTGCCGGCCGCGACACGGACAACGAGGGGCACTGAACATGGACAGGCAGCTCGAACAGCTTCTGCTGGATCTCAAGGCCGGGCGTGTCTCGAAGGAGCACGTCAAGGAGTTACTGACTCGGCGTCAGGCCGCCGGGACGGCCCCGGAGCTGGTGCGCCTCCACCCTGTGTGGCAGACGGCACCGGACAAAGCCGCGACGCCGGAACGAGTGCCGGGGCACGTGGTTCTGCTCGCCGGACCGCGGGAACTGGCGCGGGCACTGCGGGAGCGGGACACGACGGTCACGGTGCGCCTCCTGGAGAGCGGGGCCACCGCCCTCACGGAGCGCTGCACCGAACTGGCAGGACAGGCCCTCGACGCGGTCCGCGGGCTGCTCACCGACCCCGCGCTGCCCCGGACGCTGGTCCAGCTCGTCTGCGCCCGCACCGGCGAGGACGCTCTCCACCGCGGCCTGTACGGCCTGCTGAAGAGCGCGGCCCTGGAGAACCCGAGGCTCGTGCCCCAGCTCGTCCTCGTCGACGCGGCCGCGGCGGCGGACACGAGCGCCGCGCAGATCCTCGCCAGCCGGGACCGCGCGGACGAGCGGGCGGTGCGGTTCGGCGACGCCGGCCGGGAGGTCCTGACCTGGCAGGAGCTGCCCGCCCCCGAGCACACCGCGCTCGCCTGGAAGGAAGGCGGCACGTACGTCATCACCGGCGGCCTCGGCGGCCTCGGTCTCATCTTCGCGCGGGACCTGCTGCGGTCCGTCCGCAGCGCGACCGTCCATCTCACCGGGCGTTCTTTGCTGGACGACGAACGGCGGCGCCTGCTGGAGTCACTGCAGAGCCCGCACGCGCGGGTGCGGTACACACCCCTCGACGTGGCCGACGCGGCCGGCACCGAGGCCTTCCTGGCCGGGGTGCGGCGGGAGCACGGCGCGATCAACGGCGTCATCCACAGCGCCGGCGTCATCCGGGACGGCTTCGTACTCAACAAGACCGCGGACGACCTGCGCCAGGTTCTCGCGCCGAAGGTCGCGGGAGCGATCAACCTCGACGACGCCTGTCGCGACGACGAACTGGACTTCTTCGTGCTGTTCTCCTCCGTGGCGGCAGTCACGGGCAACGTCGGCCAGGCCGACTACGCGGCCGCCAACGCGTTCATGGACGCCTTCGCGTGGCACCGCGCGGAACTGGTCGCCGCGGGGCGGCGCTCGGGCCGCAGCCTCTCGCTCAACTGGCCGCTCTGGGCCGAGGGCGGCATGCCTGTCGACGCGGAGACGCGGCACGCGCTGCGGGAGCACGTCGGCATGCACCCCCTGCGCACCGAGTGGGGCGTCCGTGTGCTGCACGAGTGCCTGGGCACGGACCACAGCCAGGTCCTCGCGGTCGAAGGCGACGGACCACGCATTCGCCGGGCACTGCTGGGGGAGCCGGTCACGACGGTCACTACCGCCGCTGCACCCGCCGTACCCACCATGCGGGCCGCGGTGGCTGTGGACGACACGGAGCTGCGCGACAAGGTCGTGCGCAGGCTCAAGCAGGTACTCGGCGGAGTCATCGGCCTCGGGGTCGCGAAGATCGACGCGGAGACCCCGCTGGAGGAGTACGGGATCGATTCCATCGTCGTCACCCGGCTCAACCGGAAGCTCGCCGAGGTCTTCGCGGACCTGTCGAAGACGCTTCTGTACGAGTTCAACTCGCTGGACGCTCTCGCGGACCACTTCCTGCGCGAGCACCGGGACACGTGCCTGCACTGGACCGGGCTCGTCCCGGCGCGGCGGACGCACCCCGAACCGGCGGCCGTCGCCGAAACCGCGGCCACGCCTTCCGTCACCACCCGCCCCGTCGAGAAGCCCGCACCCGTCGTCGCGCCGCCCGCGGATGCCATCGCCATCGTCGGGATGAGCGGCCGTTTCCCCCAGGCACGGAACCTGCACGAGTTCTGGCAGAACCTGGCCGAGGGACGGGACAGCGTCACGGAGATCCCCGAGGACCGCTGGGGACTGGACGGCTTCTACCACCCGGACCGCGACGAGGCCGTGGCGCTTGGCAGGAGCTACAGCAAGTGGGGCGGATTCCTCGACGGGTTCGCCGACTTCGACCCGCTCTTCTTCAACATCTCGCCGCACGAGGCGATGAACATGGACCCGCAGGAACGCCTGTTCCTGCAGGAGTCCTGGAACGCCCTGGAGGACGCCGGATACACGCGCCGCCGCCTGGCCGACGCGCACCGCGGGCGGGTCGGCGTCTTCGCCGGCGTGTCCAAGACCGGGTTCGACCTCTACGGCCCGCAGCTCTGGAAGCAGAACGAGAAGCTCCACCCGCTGACCTCGTTCGCCTCGGTGGCGAACCGGGTCTCGTACGTCCTTGACCTCAAGGGCCCGAGCCTGCCGGTCGACACCATGTGCTCGTCCTCGCTGAGCGCCGTCCACGAGGCGATGGAGCACCTGCGCGGCGGCGCGTGCGACCTGGCTCTCGCGGGTGGGGTCAATCTCTATCTCCATCCCTCGACCTACACCCTCATGTCCGGCAAGCGGATGCTGTCGGACGACGGCAGGTGCCGCAGCTTCGGTGCCGGCGGCAACGGCTTCGTGCCCGGCGAGGGCGTGGCCGTGGTGCTGCTCAAGCGGCTGGCGGACGCCGAGCGGGACGGCGACGTGATCCACGCCGTGCTGCGCGGCAGCAGCATCAACCACGGCGGCCGCACCAACGGTTACACCGTGCCCAACCCGGTCGCACAGGCCGAGGTGGTGCGCGAGGCCCTGGACCGCGCGGGGGTCTCGGCCGACGAGGTCGGCTACGTGGAGACCCACGGGACGGGGACGGAGCTCGGGGACCCGATCGAGCTCGACGGGCTCACGCAGGCGTTCGCGCAGGACACCGACGCCAGGCAGTACTGCGCCATCGGCTCGGCGAAGAGCAACATCGGCCACCTCGAGGCGGCGGCGGGCATCGCGGGACTGCTCAAGGTCGTCCTCCAGATGCGGCACGGCCAGATCGTCCCCAGCCTGCACGCGCAGGACCTCAACCCCAACATCGACTTCGCCAGGACTCCGTTCCGCCTGCAGCGGGAGCTGACCGAGTGGCAGCGCCCCACACCGAACGCGGCCGACGGGAGCCGGCCGGCGCCCAACCGCATCGCCGGAGTCTCGTCGTTCGGAGCGGGCGGCGCCAACGCACATGTCGTCGTGGAGGAGTACCGCCGCGACGACACCGCCCGCACCGGCACCGACCAGGACACCCCGTGCCTGGTCGTGCTCTCCGCCAAGGACGGTCAGCGCCTGCGGGAGCGCGCGCAGGACCTGCTGGACTGGCTCGGTCGCCAGGACCCGGAGGACCTGGACCTCGCCGAGGTCGCCCACACGCTGCAGCTCGGCCGTGAGGCGATGGAGACGCGGCTGGCGCTGACCGTCACCTCCCCGGACCAACTCGTCTCGCGGCTCGCCGCCTTCGTCGCCGACGACGAGGACGTCGAGGACCTTCATCTGGGCAGTGTCAAGGAGCACCGGGAAACCCTGTCCGTGCTCGGCACCGACAGCGACATGGCGGCCACCGTCGACGTCTGGATCGAGAAGGGGAAGTTCGACAAACTGCTCGACCTCTGGGTCAAGGGGCTTGCCGTCGACTGGGCGAAACTCCACCGGGGGCGGCGACCGCGGCTGCTTCCGCTGCCGGGCTACCCCTTCGCACGTGAGCGCTACTGGGTGGGCGACGTCACGACCGGCCCGAGCGATGCCCAACCCGGCGCCGCTCGGCTCCATCCCCTCGTGCACGCCAACACCTCCAGCCTCGACGCCCAGCGGTTCGACTCGGAGTTCTCGGGCGAGGAGTTCTTCCTCCGGGACCATGTCGTCAAGGGCAGCAAGGTGCTGCCCGGCGCCGCATACCTGGAGATGGCGCGTGCGGCGCTGGCCGCCTCCCTCGATGCGGGACCGGTGCGGACGACGCTGCGCAACGTGGTCTGGGCGCGGCCCGTGACGGTCGCGGAGCGTCCCGTGCGCGTCCGGACGACGTTGTACACCGAGGAGGGCGGGGAGGTCGCGTTCGAGATCTCCAGCGTGCCGGGTGACGACGCCGGGGCGGACCCGATGGTGCACAGCCAGGGCGTGGCCGTGTTCACCGCCGAGGCCGAGGACGCCGACCCGGTTGACGTGGCCGCGCTGCGGGCCGCCTGTGCCGCCGCACACCTGGACGCCGAGGAGTGCTACCGCACGTACCGCGGTCTTGGCCTGGACTACGGGCCGACGCACCGCGGAGTCGGTGGCATCGAGATCGGCGACGGCCAGGCCCTGGCCCGTCTGCGCCTGCCTGCCGAGGCGGAGACGACGCTCGACCGCTACATGCTCCACCCGGGCCTGCTGGACTCCGCCCTGCAGGCGTCCATCGGCCTGCTCGGCCAGGACGACAGCCCGGCTGAAGCGGGCGGGCTCCATCTCCCCTTCGCACTGGACGAGTTGGAGATCCGGGGTCGGTGCACCCCGCAGATGTGGGCCTGGGTCAGGCACAGCGAGGACGACCGGCCGGACAGCGGGGTTCGCAAGCTCGACATCGACCTGCTCGACGACCGTGGCGTTCCCTGCTGCCGCCTCAAGGGCTTCACCTCCCGGGCCTACCCGGAGGATGCTCCGGCCACCCCCGCCCCGGTCACCTCCGCCCCGCGGGTGCTCCCGCACGAGGCTGGGCCGCAGCAGCCGGGCGCCACCCTGGCGGACCGGGCGGACCGGTATCTCGTCACCCTCCTCGCGTCGGAGCTGCGGCTGCCCGCCGACCGGATCGATGCGAGCGATGCCCTGGACAACTACGGCATCGACTCCATCATGACGATGAACCTGACCAACAAGCTGGAACAGGCATTCGGATCGCTCCCCAAGACTCTCTTCTTCGAGTACCAGAGCATCGGTGCCCTGACGGAGTACTTCCTCGAAGCCCATGGAGACCGGCTGGCCGAACTCCTGGGCACGGACGACGACGCAGTGGGCGCCGCACCGGAGCCCGCCGCACAGCCCCGGCCGTCCGCACGGCGCCCCCGGGGCCGCCGCCCCGAGACCGCCTCCGAGGGCCTGGAGATCGCCGTCATCGGGCTCGCGGGACGCTACCCGCAGGCGCGCAACGTACGGGAGTTCTGGCGAAACCTGGCCGAGGGCCGCGACAGCGTCACCGAGATCCCGGCCGACCGCTGGGACCACGGCCCGTACTTCGACCCGGACAAGAACGCGCCGGGCAGGACCTACACCAAGTGGGGCGGATTCCTCGACCGCGCCGATCACTTCGATCCGCTGTTCTTCAACATCTCGCCGCGCGAGGCCGAGTTCATGGACCCCCAGGAGCGGCTGTTTCTGGAGTGCGTGCAGGAGACGCTGGAGGACGCGGGCTACACGCGTGAGGCGCTGAGCCGTTACGGCGAGCGCGGTCTCGCCGGGAACGTCGGTGTGTTCGTGGGGGTGATGTACGAGGAGTACCAGCTCTACGGCGCCCAGGAACAGGCGCGGGGCCGCAACGTCACGCTGTCCGGCAGCGCCTCGTCCATCGCCAACCGGATCTCGTACGTCTTCGACCTGCACGGCCCGAGCATGGCCGTCGACACGATGTGCTCGTCGTCGCTCACGGCACTGCACCTGGCCTGCCAGAGCCTGCAGACGGGCGGATGCGAGCTCGCGGTCGCCGGCGGGGTCAACCTGTCCCTGCACCCCAACAAGTACCTGATGCTCGGCAACGGCAAGTACGCCTCGAGCACGGGCCGGTGCGAGAGCTTCGGCGAGGGCGGTGACGGCTATGTCCCGGGCGAGGGCGTCGGTGCCGTCCTGCTGAAGCCGCTGTCCCGGGCCGTCGAGGACGGCGACACCATCCACGGCGTCATCCGGGGCACGGCCCTCAACCACGGTGGCAGGACCAACGGCTACTCGGTCCCCAACCCCCGTGCCCAGCACAACGTCATCGGCCACGCGCTGCGCGAGGCCGGCGTCGACGCGCGCGCGGTGAGCTACGTCGAGGCGCACGGCACCGGCACCTCGCTCGGCGACCCCATCGAGATAGCGGGACTGACCAAGGCCTTCCGCGCGTACTCGGACCAGAGGCAGTACTGCGCGATCGGCTCGGTCAAGAGCAACATCGGGCACGCCGAGAGCGCCGCGGGCATCTCGGCGCTGACCAAGGTGCTGCTCCAGATGAAGCACCGTCAGCTCGTGCCCTCGCTCCACTCCGCTGTGCCCAATCCGCACATCGACTTCGACAACAGCCCGTTCCACGTCCAGCGTGAGCTGGCGGAGTGGAAGCGCCCGCGGGCCGCCGACGGCACCGAGTCCCCGCGGATCGCCGGCATCTCGTCGTTCGGCGCCGGCGGCTCCAACGCACACGTCATCGTCGAGGAGTACGTCCCGGAGCAGCGCGGCTCGCGTGCGGCCGGCGCCGAGGGCGATCCCGCAGTCGTCGTCCTCTCCGCGAGGACGGCGGACGGCCTGAGGGCCCAGGCCGAGCAGCTGCTGCGCTGGACGACTGAGGAGGACGGCGCCACCGCCGCGCTCGCCGACATCGCCCACACCCTCCAGGTGGGCAGGGAGGCGTACGAGGAGCGCCTCGGTTTCGTCGCGGCCACGACCGGCGAACTCGTCGCCGGGCTGCGGGCCTTCCTCGACGGCGACGAAGGCGTCGCCGAGCTGTACCGCGGGCGGGTCGGGCACCGGCAGGGCATCCTGGCGGTGTTCACGCCCGACGAGGACCAGGCGCGGTCCCTCGACAGCTGGATCGCTGACCGGACGTACGGCAAGCTGCTCGAACTGTGGGTCACCGGCCTCGTGTTCGACTGGAGCAGGCTCCCTACCGCAGCCACCGCGCCACGCCGCATACCGATGCCGACCTACCCCTTCCAGGGCAGGCGCTACTGGCTGTCCCCGGGCACGGGTGCCGAGCTCACGGCGGGCCCGAGGCGGCTCCACCCGCTGCTCCACACGAACACCTCCAGCCTGAACGAGCAGCGCTTCACCTCGGTCTACACGGGCGAGGAGTTCTTCCTGAAGGACCATCAGGTCCAGGGCCGGCGCGTGCTCTCGGGCGCGGCCTGCCTGGAGCTCGCGCGCTCCGCGGTGGCGGCCTCGCTCGATGCACCGACGGGTGCGCTGAGCATCAGGAACGTCGTCTGGACGCGGCCCGTCGTGGTGCGGGGCCAGGACACGACCGTCCATGTGCGGCTGCTGCCCAGGAGCCAGGACGAAATAGGCTTCGAGATCCTCAGCCTCGGAGGGGAGGACGGGCACCCCGCCGACCAGCCGGTCGTCCACAGCGAGGGCCTGGTCCACGTGGCCGCCGAGCCCGCTGACAGCGACACCCACGTCGATCTGACGGGCCTGCGCTCCGCTTGCCGGGGCGCCGGACTCGAGGCCGAGGAGACGTATGAGGCGTTCCGCGCGCGCGGCATCGCCTACGGCCCCGGACACCGCGGCATCGAACGGCTGTGGACGGGCGAGGGCCAGGTTCTCGGCCGACTCGTGCTGCCGCCCACGGTCCGGGGCACCCTGGACGACTACGGCCTGCATCCCACTCTGCTGGACTCCGCCCTCCAGACCTGCGCGGGCATGCTGCCGCTGCGGGACGAGGAGGCGCCGCTCCTGCTGCCCTTCGCGCTCGACGAGCTGGAGATCCACGGCCCGTGTACGCCGTCCATGTGGGCCTGGGTCCGCGACGGCGCGGGTGGGCGGAGCGACGCGGTCCGCCGCCTCGACGTCGACCTCTACGACGACGAAGGGCAGCTGCGCGTTCGGCTCAAGGGCGTCTCCCTGCGTGCCCACACGGACAAGGCGACCACCGCCGAACTGCTCGCCGTACCGCACTGGATCGCCAAGGAACGCGAGCCGGCTGCCGACGCCGCGCCCGCCGCCCTGGCAGTGGTCGCCGGGCTCCCCGACGTCGCGGCAGCCCTGGAGTCGCGGGACGCGGCGAAGGTCGTCCTCCTCGACTCGCCGGAGCCGGGCGTCGCCGCCCGCTACACCGACTGCGCACTGCAGGTCTTCGCCGCGGTCAAGGACGTCCTCGCCGAGCGCACGCAGCACGACGTCCGGGTCCAGCTGGTCGGCTCGGCCGCGGAGCCGTCCTCATGGGCAGGGCTCGCCGCCGTCCTGAAGTCCGCCCAGCTGGAGAACCCGAGGCTGCTCGGCCAACTCGTCCTCGTCGATCCGCAGGACGGTCCGGAGCGCTCCGCGTCCCACGTCACGGCCGACCGCGCCGCGCTGTCGGACACCGGTGTCCGCTACCGCGACGGCCGGCGCGAGGTGCTGCGCTGGCGCGAGGAGGACGACGCGGCGGCACCCGCGGTGCCCTGGAAGGACGGCGGCGTCTACCTGATCACGGGTGGCACCGGCAGCCTGGGCGCCCACGTCGCGCGGGACATCGCCGCGCGGGTGCGCGGGCCCCGCATCGTCGTCACCGGCCGTGCGCCGCGCGACGAGCGCAAGGACGAGCTGCTCGCGGAGCTGCGGCAACTCGGCGCGATCGCAGTCTACGAGCAGGCCGACGTGGCCGTCAGGGACGAGGTGACGGCACTCGTCGACAGGATCCGCGAGGCGCACGGCCGGATCGACGGCATCGTGCACAGTGCCGGAGTCATCAAGGACAGCTTCATCCTCAAGAAGGACGAGGCCGAGTTCGCCGATGTCCTCGCGCCGAAGGTCGCGGGCCTCGTGAACCTGGACGAGGCGACGCAGGACGCGGACCTCGACTTCCTGGTCGCGTTCTCCTCCGTCGCCGGATCCCTCGGCAACGTGGGCCAGGCCGACTATGCGGCGGCCAACGCGTTCATGGACGCCTACGCGCACCAGCGCAACGCGCGCGTGGCGCGAGGCGAGCGCCAGGGCCGCACGCTGTCGCTCGGCTGGCCGCTGTGGGCCGACGGCGGCATGCACATCGACGCGGGGACGGAACAGTCACTGCGCGAACGCTTCGGCCTCGTTCCGCTCCCCACCCGGACCGGCATACGGGTCCTGTACCGCGCCCTGGCCTCGCAGCACGACCAGATGCTCGTGCTGGCGGGCGACAAGCCGCGGCTGCGGCGGACCCTGCTGGCCGGCCTGCTCGCGGACCCGCCGGCGAGGACACCGGAGACCTACCCGGTCCCCGGTCCCGGCGAGGCCGGGGCGTCGGCGGGTGAGCCGGACGAGAACACCACGCACAAGGCCGTGGGGTACTTCAAGAGACTCCTGGCCACGGCGATCAACCTGCCCGCGGCGAAGATCGACGCGGCGGCGCCGATGGAGGACTACGGCATCGACTCCGTGATGACGATGGAGATGACCCGCACGCTGGAGGAGGTCTTCGGGTCGCTGCCGAAAACGCTGTTCTTCGAGCACCGCACCATCGATGCCCTGACGCGCCACTTCCTGGAGACGTACCCGGACCGCATGCACGAGCTCCTGCCCGTCGCGGGCCCCCGCCCGCGGGGATCCGAGGCCCCCGCAGGCGGCACCGCGGCGCCGACCGCGCCGGGCCGCGACCGTACCTGGCGCACCGGCATCGTCACGCGGCCGCAACCGGGACCGGCAGGGAACGCTCCCGCGGGCGCCGGGGACATCGCGATCATCGGGCTGGCGGGGCGCTACCCGCAGGCCCGCGACGTCCATCAGTTCTGGCAGAACCTCGCTGCGGGCAAGGACTGCGTGACGGAGGTCCCGGGCGACCGGTGGGACCACGGCCGCTTCTTCGACCCGGGACAGGGCGTGCCGGGCAAGACGTACAGCAAGTGGGGCGGATTCCTCGACGGCGCCTACGACTTCGACCCGACGTTCTTCCACATCGCGCCCCGCGAGGCGGAGATCATGGACCCGCAGGAGCGGCTCTTCCTCCAGTGCGTCCACGAGACGCTGGAGGACGCCGGCTACGTCCGCGACACGGGCAGGAACCGGACCGGCAACGTCCTCGACGGCCGCGTGGGCGTGTTCGTCGGAGTCATGTACGAGGAGTACCAGCTCCACGGCGCCCAGTCGCAGCTGGGCGGCTCCCCACTGGCCGTGGCGGGCAACCCCGCATCCATCGCGAATCGGGTGTCCCACCACTTCAACCTGCAGGGCCCGAGCATGAGTGTCGACACGATGTGCTCGTCGTCCCTGACGTCCGTCCACCTGGCCGCGCAGAGCCTGAAGTGGGGCGACTGCGAGATGGCGATCGCGGGCGGCGTGAACCTCTCGCTGCACCCGAACAAGTACCTGCTGCTCAGCCAGGGCAGGTTCGTCTCGACCAACGGCCGGTGCGAGAGCTTCGGCGCCGGCGGCGACGGCTACGTCCCCGGTGAGGGCGTGGGGGCCGTCCTGCTCAAGCCGCTGGAGAAGGCCGTCGCGGACGGCGACCGGATCTACGGCGTCATCAAGGGCACGGCCGTCAACCACGGCGGCAGGACCAACGGCTACTCGGTGCCGAACCCGCAGGCCCAGGCCGACGTGATCGCCCGGGCACTGGCGACAGCAGACGTGGACGCGCGCTCCGTGAGCTACATAGAGGCACACGGCACGGGGACGGCCCTGGGCGACCCGATCGAGATCGCCGGACTGTCGAAGGCGTTCGGCGAGCACACGGACGACCGGCAGTTCTGCGCGATCGGCTCGGTGAAGAGCAACATCGGCCATGCCGAGAGCGCCGCCGGCATCGCCGGCATCACCAAGGTGCTGCTTCAGCTCCGGCACGGCAAGCTCGCCCCGTCGTTGCACGCGCAGACGCTCAACCCGAACATCGACTTCGCGCAGACGCCGTTCGTCGTGCAGCGGGAGCTTGCCGAGTGGCCGAGGCCCGAGCCTTCCGACGCGTCCGGCACCACGGCGCCGCGCATCGCCGGCGTCTCCTCCTTCGGAGCCGGGGGCTCGAACGCGCACGTCGTGATCGCGGAGTACGTGGCCGACACACCCGAGCAGCCCGTCGACGAGGCGGACCGGACCGTCGTCGTGCCCCTGTCGGCACAGACCGAGGACCGCCTGCGGGCCCAGGCCGAGAACCTCCTGGAGTGGCTGGAACGCCCGGCGCACGCCGAGTTCGGCCTCGCGGACATCGCGTACACGTTGCAGGTCGGGCGGGAGCCGATGGACGAGCGCCTGGGCGTACTCGCCGTGTCCGTGTCCGATCTCGCCGCGAAGCTGCGGAAGTTCCTCGCCGGTGACACCGGCGGCGGCGACGTCGTACGAGCCACGGTCACCGGCTACAGCACGCTCCTGACGCTGTTCGCCTCGGACACCGACCTCGACGCGATGATCGCGGCCTGGGCCGGCAAGGGGAAGTACGACAAGCTGGTCGAGCTGTGGGCCAACGGCGTGCAGCTGGACTGGCGGCTGCTCCACGGCGCCCGCACACCCCGGCGCATCGCGCTGCCGACCTATCCCTTCGCCCGCGAGCGCTGCTTCCCCTTCGACGGCGAGCCCCTCGCCGGGCAGGCCGCCCCGCAGGGCATCGGCCGCCTGCACCCGCTGGTGCAGGCCAACACCTCGGACTTCGAGGAGCAGCGCTTCACGTCCGTCCTCACCGGGCGGGAGTTCTTCCTGCGCGATCACGTGGTGCAGGGCTCCAGGGTCCTGCCCGGCGCGGCGTTCCTGGAGATGGCCGTCGCCGCCGCCTGCCTCACCTGCAAGGCATCCGTCGCGCCCACGGCGCCGGTCGCGCTCGCCAACATCGCGTGGACCCAGCCGGTGCGGGCGGACCAGCCGCGGGTACTGCACATCGGACTCCACCCCGACACCGAGGGCGACATCCGGTTCCGGATCTACAGCATCTCGCAAGAGCCGGACACCGATGGTGAGCTCACGCTGCACAGCGAGGGTGACCTCTACTTCGTGGAAGACGTCGAGGAGACCGTGCTCGACATCCCGTCCCTGCGGGAGGCGTGCGACCTGCCCGGGCTCACCGCCGAGCAGTGCTACGAGCTCTACCGGGCGGCCGGTATCGCCTACGGCCCGGCCCACCAGGGCGTGCAGCACATCTGGACCGGGCGTGACCAGGCGCTGGCCCAGCTGGCTCTGCCCGCCGAGGTCCAGGACACCGAGGACGACTTCACGCTGCACCCGAGCCTGCTCGACGCCGCTGTGCAGGCCTGCGCCGGTCTACTCGGAGCGCAGGCTCATGAGGTTGCGGCGGAGCGCGCGGCCGGGCTCGCCGTACCTTTCGCCGTCGACGACGTCCTCGTGCTGGACGCCTGCACGGCCGCCATGTGGGCGTGGGTGCGCCCGAGCGCGGAGCAACCGGGCGACGCGGCAACGCGCAGGCTCGACATCGATCTGGCCGACGAGCACGGCCGGGTGCGGGTCCGCATCGGCGGCCTGTCGTTCCGCGTCCTGGAGCAGCCGCCGGGGCACGCCCCTGAATCCGGCCGGGCCACGCGTGGGACCCCCGGGAGCGAAGCGACTCTGCGGTACCCGCACTGGCAGGAGCGGCCGGTACACGACCTGCCGTCCGAGTCGGGCGAGGAGGGGCGGGCCGTGCTCGTCGTCGGGCTGCCCGAGGTGGCCCCGCTGCTCCGCAGCAGGGGCGAGAGCGACGTCGTCGTACTGACCTCGCAGGAGGAGACCCCGGACGGGCGCTACGCCGCCCACGCTCTCCAGGTCCTGGACCGTCTGCGGGCAGTGGTGCCGGGCGGGGCGGGCAGGACCCACCTGCAGATCGTGATCGCCGACGGCCCTGACGCGTTCCTGCTCTCCGGCCTCGCGGCGATGCTCCGCACGGCCCGGCTCGAGAACCCGAACGTCACCGGGCAGGTCGTCCTGCTCGACGGTGCCGACACCGCGGAAACGGCCGTGGAGCGGATCCTGGAGAACCGGGGCCGCCCCGAGGACACGATGGTGCGCTACACGGCGGGACGCCGCGAAGTGCTGACCTGGGCCGAGGACGACACCACGTTCTCGGCCGCCCTTCCCTGGAAGGAGAACGGGGTCTATCTCATCACCGGCGGGATGGGCGCACTGGGCCTGGTCTTCGCCCGGGAGATCGCCGCACAGACCGGGAACGCGACCCTGGTCCTGACCGGACGGTCCCCGCTGGACCAGGACAAGCACGGCGTACTGGAGGAGCTGACGGCGGCCGGAGCGGGCGCCGCGTACTACGAGCAGGCCGACCTGGCGAACCGGTCCGAGGCGGACGCGCTGATCGCGCGGACGCTGGAGAGGTGCGGCCGGATCGACGGTGTCATCCACGGGGCCGGAGTGACGCGCGACGCCTTCATCCTGAAGAAGCAGCCGGAGGAATTCCTCGAGGTCCTCGCGCCGAAGGTGTCGGGCGTGGTGAATCTGGACGCCGCGACCCAGGCCCTGCCGCTCGACTTCTTCGTGACCTTCTCCTCCACCTCCGGAGCGTCCGGGAACGTGGGCCAGGTCGACTACGCCGCGGCCAACGCCTTCATGGACGCCTTCGCATGGCACCGGCAGGACCTGGTCGCCCGCGGGGAGCGCTCCGGGCGGAGCCAGTCCGTCAACTGGCCGCTGTGGGCCGAGGGCGGCATGCACGTTCCGGCGCAGACACAGGCCGAACTGCACTCGCGCTACGGCGTCGTCCCCCTGGAGACCGCCGCCGGGGTGTCCGCGTTCTACCGGACGCTCAGCTCCACGCACCGACAGGTGATGGTCTCTGGTGGCGAGCACAGCCGCGCCCTGGACGGCTCGGACACCGCCTCACCTGTACCGCGACAGACCTTCCCTGTTTCCTTCGCCGTCGGGACGAATTCGTGACGCACTACGACAACGACACGCTCGAAGAGAAGGCGACCGCCTACTTGAAGGGTCTCCTCTCGCGGGCCACCAAGCTGCCCGGCAGCCGGATCGACGCCCACGCGGCGTTCGAGGGCTTCGGCATCGACTCGGTCATGGCGATGACCATGACGGCGGAGCTCGAAGCCGCCCTCGGACCCCTGTCGAAGACGCTCTTCTTCGAGTTCCGCAACCTGCGCGAGCTCGCCCGGCATTTCGTCGAGAACCACAGGAGTGCGCTGGTGCAGCTCCTGGCCCCGGCGGAGGAGACTGTGGCAGCAGCGGCTCCGAAGCCCCGCCCGCGCGTCTCCGCCGTGCGGCGCAAGCCGCTGGCGTCGAGCCGGTGGTCGACGCGGCCCGACCGGCCCGCGTCACAGGACCGCACGTCGTCCCGGCCCGCCCGGCGGAAGGACGAGCCGCAAGGGCTCGACATCGCGATCATCGGTCTGTCCGGGCGCTACCCGAAGGCCCGTACGCTCGACGAGTTCTGGACCAACCTCGCCGAAGGACGCGACTGCGTCACCGAGATACCGAAGGACCGCTGGGACCACGGCGTGTACTTCGACCCTGACAGGGACGCCCCGGGGACGACGTACAGCAAGTGGGGTGGATTCATTGACGGTGTCGACGAGTTCGACCCGCTGTTCTTCCACATCTCACCCTCCGAAGCGGAACTGATGGACCCGCAGGAGCGGCTCTTTCTGCAGTGCGTCTACGAGACGGTCGAGGACGCCGGCTACACACCGGCCCGGCTGAACGCGCCCACGGCCGACGGCATGGCGCCGAACGTCGGCGTGTACGTCGGCGTGATGTACGAGGAGTACCAGCTCTACGGCGCGCAGGAGCAGGTGCTGGGCAACCCGGTCGCCGTGTCCGGCAACCCGTCGGCCGTCGCCAACCGGGTCTCGTACTACTTCGATCTGCAGGGCCCGAGCATGAGCGTCGACACGATGTGCTCGTCGTCGCTGACGGCCGTCCACCTCGCCTGCCAGAGCCTTCGGTCGGGCACCTGTGAGGTGGCGATCGCGGGTGGCGTGAACCTGTCGGTGCACCCGAACAAGTACCTGATGCTGGGTCAGGGCAAGTTCGTGTCCGGCAAGGGCCGGTGCGAGAGCTTCGGCGCCGGCGGCGACGGCTACGTCCCAGGTGAGGGCGTGGGCGCCGTCCTGCTGAAACCGCTGGCGGCGGCGCTGCGCGACGGGGACCGCATCCACGGCGTCATCAAGGGCGTCTCCGTCAACCACGGCGGAAGGACGAACGGCTACTCCGTGCCCAGCCCCCTGGCACAGGCCCGCTCCATCACCGACGCGTGGCGGCAGGCCGGAGTCGACCCGCGCGCCGTGAGCTACATCGAGGCGCACGGCACCGGCACCGCGCTCGGCGACCCCATCGAGATCTCCGGCCTGGTCAAGGCGTTCCGGGAGCACACGCAGGACGACCGGTTCTGCGCGATCGGCTCGGTCAAGAGCAACATCGGGCACTGCGAGAGCGCGGCGGGCATCTCCGGCCTGACGAAGGTGCTGCTGCAGATGCGCCACGGCAAGCTCGCCCCCTCGCTGCACTCCTCGGAGCTCAACCCGAACATCGACTTCGACGGCACGCCCTTTACGGTGCAGCAGACGCTCGCCGACTGGAAGCGGCCGGTCGTGACGGTCGACGGGGTGGAGCGGGAACTCCCCAGGATCGCGGGCCTGTCCTCCTTCGGCGCCGGCGGGTCCAACGCCCACCTGGTGATCGAGGAGTTCAGGGCGGAGGCGGACGCCGTCGCCGCCCCTGGGGGTCCCGTCGTCGTGCCGCTCTCGGCCCGGAGCACCGAGCGCCTGCGGGAGAAGGCGCGGCAACTCGTCGACTGGATCGAGCGCAAGGGTCTCTCCTCGGACGACCTGCCCTCGCTGGCGTACACACTGCAGGTGGGACGCGAGGACATGCGGGAGCGCGTCGGCGTCGTCGTGCGCACCATGCCGGAACTGCTCGCACGGCTGCGGGACTTCTGCGCGGACACGGCAGAGACCGCAGGCCTGGTCCGCGGCAGGCCGGTCGGAGACTTCGAGGCCCTCGCACGGCTCGCCGCCGAGGAGGGGCTGCCGGACGCGCTCGCCGCACGGGACCTGGCGAAGGTCCTCGACCTCTGGGTCAGGGGCGTCACCGTCGACTGGGCCGTACTCCACGACGGCAAGGCCCCGGCGCGCATCGCCCTGCCCACCTATCCGTTCGGCAGGGACCGCTACTGGATCGACACCTCCCGTACCACGGCCGCGCTGTCCGCGGGCGGGGCGGCGCCGCAGGCGGGCGCCGCGACCGGCGCCGTTGCCACGACCGGTGCGGACGACGCCCCGGACCTGCTCGTCTTCACGGAGTCCTGGGAGCCCGCGCCGCTGCCCGCCCGCCCTGCCGACGGGCCGCGGACACTGGTCTGCCTCTGCACCGACCCGGCGGACCAGGAAGACCTCACGCGCGCCGCGCGCACCCTCGCCCCCTCGGCGACGCTGGTGTTCGTGGCGCGGGGCGAGGGCTTCGAGCAGCCCTCCGACCGGTCCTATGAGGTCGATGCCCGGGAGCCGGGCGACCTCGTCCGCGCGTTTGAGGACATCCGGGTGCGGTACGGCGATGTTGACGGCCTCCTGCACCTGTGGGCGCTGGAGGAGCGGCCGGGGCCGGACTCGTACGCCACCACCGCGCACATCCTGCAGGCCGTCGCCAC
The DNA here is from genome assembly GCF_055573455.1 of Streptomyces sp. NPDC030183. Lineage (NCBI taxonomy): Bacteria > Bacillati > Actinomycetota > Actinomycetes > Kitasatosporales > Streptomycetaceae > Streptomyces > Streptomyces sp. NPDC030183. Next base: position 176,891 of record NZ_JBVIBK010000012.1, on the reverse strand, counting down.
GGCGCGGTTGACGGTCCGGCGCATCCTCCAGGCAGGGGAGTTCCGCGACGGAACCGAGCGGGCGCACGTGGAGTCGTGGCTCGGCTTCGAGCGCTCCCTCGCCCATGTGCTGCCCGGCGTGGAGTACGTCGCGGTCCTGGAGGACGCCCGGGACACCGATGCCCAGGCGGCCGACCGGTTCGCGCGCCTGTGGGACGAGCTCGCCGCCGAGCGGCCCGCGAGTGTGCTGTACCGCGGTGGAACCCGTCATGTCAGCAGGGTCCGGCCCAGCGCGCTCGGCGCCGGGAGGGACCTGCTCGCGCGGGGCGGCACCTACCTCATCACGGGCGGTCTCGGCGGACTGGGGCTGCTGTTCGCCGAGCACCTGGCACGGACCCGCTCCGCTCGCCTGGTGCTGACCGGCCGCTCTCCCCTGGACGCCGACAAGCACCAGCGCATCGCCAGGATCGAGTCGCTGGGCGGGCAGGTCCTGTACGGCCGGGCCGACGTGGCGGACCGGGAGGACATGGCCGGGGTCGTGCGCGCGGCGCGGGAGGGCTTCGGGGCGATCGACGGTGTCATCCACGCCGCCGGCGTCGCAGGCAGCGGCAGCCTGCTCGGCAACGACGCCCGGGCGTTCGTCGACCGGGTGTCCTCCAAAGTGACGGGCACGATCGTGCTCGACGAGGTCCTGGCCGACGAACCCCTGGCGTTCGTCTGTTACTTCTCGTCGACATCGGCGGTCCTCGGGGACTTCGGCAGCTGCGACTACGCGGTCGGCAACCGCTTCCAGACGGCCTACGCCCGGCACCGCGACGAGCGAGTGCGGCGAGGGGAGCTGTCCGGCGCGACCGTGGCCGTCAACTGGCCGCTGTGGCGCGGGGGCGGCATGGGTTTCGACGACGCCCAGGGCGCCGAGCTGTACCTCGCCTCCAGCGGCCTGCGCCTGCTCGAAGAGGCCGAGGGGGTCCCCCTCTTCGAGCGGCTCCTCGGGCAGGGCGCGACCCAGCACCTCGTCATGGTCGGCGACCCAAGCCGGGTACGGAGCCTGCTCGGCGTCGACCCGTCGCCCGCCGGCTCGCGGCAGCCCGCCGAACAGTCCCCCGCCCCGCACGCCGCGCACACCGCGCACGTCCCTGGAACGGAGCACGTGGACCTCGACGCCCATACCGTGGACGCCCATGTCCTGACGGACCTCGAAACCATGATCGGAGAGATGCTCCGGATACCCCGTGAGCAGATCCACGACGACGAGAGTCTTTCGCAGCTCGGCTTCGACTCCGTGCACCTGGCGAAGCTCGCCAAGACGATGAGCGGGCACTTCGGGTTCGACGTGCTCCCATCGGTCTTCTTCTCGTACCCCACCCCGCGGAAGCTGGTGACGTACCTCGTGGCGGAGCACGGGGACGCTCTGCGGGCGCGCTATGCGGTGCGGCCCGGCAGCCCCGTCGGCATCGGGTCCGCGAGCGTCACCGTGACAGAGCCGCAGCCCGTCCCCGCACCGAGCGGCCGGTCGGGCCCGGAGCCCATCGCCGTCATCGGTATGAGCGGCCGCTTCCCCGCGGCCCGGTCGGTGGACGAGCTGTGGAGCATTCTCGAACAGGGCCGGGACGTGCTCTCGCCCGTACCCGAGGACCGCCGCGCCGACTGGAGCGACCCCGAGGCCCAGGACCCGGAGCGCACTCGCTGCGGATTCGTCCCGGGTGTCGCGGAGTTCGACCCCGCCTTCTTCGAGATATCGCCGCGTGAGGCGCAGAGCATGGACCCGCGACAGCGGCTGCTGCTGCAGGAGGCCTGGCGTGCCCTGGAGGACGCCGGCTACGGCGAACGGCGGCTGCGCGAGGGCCAGATCGGCATGTTCGTCGGCGCCGAGCAGGGCGACTACCTGCGCCTGACCCGGGGAGAGGGCAGCATCACCGCGCAGCACGAGGCGATCACGGCTTCGCGACTTGCGTACCATCTCGACTTCTCGGGACCCGTGCTCGCCGTCAACACCGCCTGCTCCTCGGGCCTCGCGGCCGCGCATCAGGCGTGCACGAGCCTGCGCAACGGCGAGTGCGACGCCGCGGTGGTGGCCGGGGTCAACCTGGCGACCACGTCCCGTGTGTTCGCCGAGACGAGCAAGGCGGGCATGCTGTCCGACAGCGGTGTCTGCCACGCCTTCGACCAGCGGGCGGACGGCATGGTCCTGGGCGAGGCGATCGCGGTCGTCGTGTTCAAGCGCCTGTCGCAGGCCGAGGCGGACGGCGACCGCATCCTCGCCGTCATCCGCGGCAGCGGCATGAACTACGACGGCCGTACGAACGGCATCACCGCCCCCAACGGAGCGGCCCAGGCGAACCTGTACCGCAGCGTCCACCGGCGGTACGGGATCGAGCCCGAGCGCATCGAGCACATCGTCGCCCACGGCACCGGCACCCGCCTCGGCGACCCTGTCGAGGTGAACGCGCTGAACGAGGTGTTCAAGGAGCGCACGGACAAGGTCGGCCACTGCGCGCTGACGTCGACGAAGCCCAACGTCGGCCACACCCTGGCCGCTTCCGGCCTGGTCAGCCTGATCGCCCTCGTCCAGTCGCTGCGGCACGGCGTCATCCCCGCGAGCCTGCACTGCGAGCAGGACAGCGACTATGTGGCGTGGCAGGAGAGCCCCTTCTACGTCAACAAGACGGCAAGGCCCTGGCAGGCGGGCCCCGACGGGACAAGGCTCGGCGCGGTGAGCGCGTTCGGCATGAGCGGGACCAACGTCCACATGGTCGTGGAGAGCCACCGCGACGGTGCGCGCCCGGCCTCGGCCACCGAGCCCCGGGCCCGTCTCCTCGTCCTGTCCGCCAAGACCCCCGACGCGCTGACCGAACGGATCAGGGAACTGGGACAGGCCCTGCGGGACGGGGACTTCGACGCCCCGCGTCTGGGTGACGCCGCGTACACCCTGCTCGAAGGCAGGCACCACTTCGCCCACCGGTGCGCGCTGGTGGTGAGCGGCCCCGAGGACGCCATCGCCGCGCTGGCCGCGGCCGAACGCGGAGAACAGGGGCCGACGGTCCGCCGTGGCGAGGTGCCGCGCGACCGCAAGGACCGCTCGCTGCTCGACATCCAGGCGCAGGCGCTGCTCACCGAGTCGGCGGCGCCGGGCGTCCCTGCGGCCAGGTACCGGGACGTGCTCACCGCCCTGGCCGACCTGTACTGCCAGGGTGCTTCTCCGGACTGGCCGAAGCTCTTCGTCGCCGACCGGCCGCGCCTGATCACTCTGCCCGGCTACCCGTTCGCACGCACGCGGCACTGGGCCACACAGAGGCGTTCGGGTTCCACGCAGGCCGCGCCTGCGGTGCGGGAGCCCGCAGTGGCCGAGCCGGCGGTGCGTGAGCCCTCGGCGCAGGCCGGTGGACGGTGGCGGATCGTGCTCCAGAGCCCGGGCGCCGCGGTCTCCGGGCCCGTGTCCCCGGTCGCCAAGCCACGCAACGTCCGCCTCGACGACGTACGCGGCGCGTCTGCGCGACCAGCCCCCACGGCCCCCGTTCCCGTGCCCGCGGCCCCCGCGCCCGTGGGGCGGCCCACGGGCGATCCGGTGAAGTCCACGAGCACGCTGCGGCAGGAACTGCGGGCCGGTCTCGCGGAGGCCCTGTACCTCCCGGAGGGCGACATCGACCTCGGTCGCAACTTCATCGAGCTGGGCCTCGACTCCATCGTCGGGGTCGAGTGGATCAAGTCCCTGAACAAGAAGTACGGCACCGCTCTCACGGCCACGCGGCTCTATGACCACCCCTCGGTACGGGAGTTCGCGGACTTCCTGCAGGGTGAGCTGGCGAAGTCCACACCCGAGCAGCCCGAGCCCGTGCAGCCCGAGCCCGAGCCCGAGCATCCCTCGCCCGTGCAGCCCGAGCCCCGACCGCCGGCTCTCGCCGAGCCCGAAGCCGCCCCGGTTCAGGCCCGGCCGCAGCGCTCGAGGCCGGCCCTCGTCGACGAGCTGAGGACCGGCTTGGCCGAGGTCCTGTTCCTCGACCCGAGCGAGATCGACGCCAGCCGCAGCTTCCTGGAGATGGGTCTGGACTCCATCGTCGGCGTGGAGTGGGTGAAGTCCCTCAACCGGACCTACGGCACGTCGCTCACGGCGACGCAGTTGTACGACTATCCGACCCTGCGCGAACTCGCGGGATTCCTGGAGACTCAGATCCCCGTGGCCGAGCCGGTCGCCCCGGCCGAGCCGGTCGCCCCGGCCGAGCCGGTCGCCCCGGCCGAGCCGGTCGCCCCGGCCGAGCCGGTCGTGCCGCAGCCGGTCGTGCCCGAGCCGGTCGTCCGGACCGCAGCGGTCCAGCCGTCCGCGTCGGCCGAGCCGCAGGCCATCCCTACCGGCGATCGGGCGGCCGTCATCGGAATGTCCGGGCGCTATCCCGACGCGGAGAACCTCCGCCAGTACTGGGACAACCTCAGCGACGGCCGCGACTCCGTCCGTGACGTGCCTGCGTCCCGCTGGGACATCGAGCAGTACTACAGCCCCCGCCCGGGCGAGAAGGGCAAGACGTCCTGCAAGTCGATGGGGTACCTGGAGGACGCGGACTGCTTCGACCCGCTGTTCTTCAACATCTCGCCCCTGGAGGCGGAGGGGCTCGACCCGCAACAGCGGCTCTTCCTGCAGGAGGCGTACAGCGCGTTCGAGGACGCGGGATACGACCCGCAGTCCCTGAGCAAGAAGAAGTGCGGTGTCTTCCTGGGCATCAGCGGCAACGAGTACAGCTTCCTGGTGTTCCGCAACGGCGCAGAGACCAACGCCGCGACCAGCGGCAGCAACGCCATCGCCGCCTCGCGCATCGCCTACTTCCTCAACCTCAAGGGCCCGGCGATCGCGATCGACACCGCCTGCTCCTCCTCGCTGGTCGCGCTGCACCTCGCGCAGCAGGCGCTGGCGAGCCAGGAGATCGACATCGCGCTGGTCGGAGGCGTCGCGCTGTACCTCCTCCCGGACACGTACGTGGGGATGAGCGAGGCGGGCATGCTCTCGCCGCAGGGCCGGTGCAGGTCCTTCGACAACGACGCCGACGGCTTCGTGCCGGGCGAGGGGGTCGGCGCCCTGGTGCTCAAGCGCCTGAGCGACGCCGAGGCCGATCACGACCACATCTACGGAGTCGTCGTCGCCTCGGGCACCAACCAGGACGGCAAGACCAACGGCATCACTGCACCCAGCGCCAACAGCCAGATGGATCTGGTCCGCACGGTCTACGACCGCCACGGCATCGACGCGGCGTCCATCGGCTACGTGGAGATGCACGGCACGGGCACGAAGCTCGGCGACCCGATCGAGCTCGACGCGCTGGGCACCGTCTACCGCGAGCGCGGAGTCCCCACGGGCTCCTGCGCCATCGGCTCGGTCAAGAGCAACATCGGGCACACCTCGGCGGCGGCGGGGGTGGCCGGGGTGCACAAGGTCCTCCTCAGCATGCGTCACGGCAGGCTCGTGCCGTCCCTGAACTTCGAGACACCCAACGAGCATGTCGACTTCGACAATTCCCCGTTCCATGTCAACACCCGCCTGCGCCCCTGGGAGCCGCAACGCGGCCGAGAGCCGAGGCGTGCTGCCGTGAGCTCGTTCGGATTCAGCGGAACGAACGCCCACGTCGTGCTGGAGGAGTACCGCAATGCGTGACAACCGTGAACCGACCAGGTCGGCGGCCGTTGTCGTCGTCATATCGGCAAAGACCGAAGCGCAGTTGGACAGCGCGGCGCGGAACCTGCTCGCCTTCGTCGAGGACGAGCCGGGAGTCGGCCTGACCGACCTGGCCTTCTCGCTCCAAGTCGGCCGGGCGGCCCTGGACTTCAGACTGGCGTTCACGGCGGACTCCCTGGCCGCGGTCGCCCGCGGACTGCGCGCCCATCTGCGCCACGACGGCGATGCCGAGCTCTTCCTGGGACGCGTACCGGATCAGCTGACCTGGGACGAGGAGGACGAGGAGCGCAAGGAACTGGTCCGAGCGCTCATCGCGGCCGGGGACCACCGCGGCATCGCACAGGCCTGGGCCGAAGGCTGCGCCGTCGACTGGCCCCGGCTGTACGCGCCGCACAAGCCCTTCCGCATCCCGCTGCCCACGTACCCCTTTGCCAAGGAGCGCTACTGGGTCGAGGCGCGACAGGCTGCCGAGGCAGGCGTCGGCGTGGCTGCGACGGCGGTGCTGCACCCCCTGCTGCACCGCAACACCTCCGGGCTCGGACGGCAGCGGTACAGCTCGGCCTTCACGGGTGAGGAGGCGTTCCTCGCCGACCACCGGGTGCGGGGCGAACAGGTCCTGCCCGGCGTCGCGTACCTGGAGATGGCGCTCGCCGCCGCGGCCGACGCCGGCCTGGACTTCGCTGCGCGCTCGGCGGGGTTCGCCCTCACCGACGTGCTCTGGGCCCGGCCGTTCCGGGTGAGCGGGCGCCCGCGCGACCTCCATGTCGCGCTGCGGGCCGACGACGCGTCCGCCGTCCGGTTCGAGATCTTCGCGGCGGACGCCGACGCCGGCACCGCGGCCACCACGCGCACCGGAACGGACGCGGCAACCACGGGCCCGGTCCTGCTCAGCGCCGGTGCCGTCGTGCCCTTCGCGGCCACGGCCGACCCCGTCGACCTGCCGCGGCTGCGGGCGGAGTGCGGCGTGCGGCGGCTCGACGCCGCGGAGATCTACGCGGCGTTCCGGGCCGCGGGGATCGACTACGGCGACTCGTTCCGCGGCATCGAGCACCTCCTCGTCGGCGAGGACCAGGTCCTTGCCCGTCTGGTGCTCCCCGTCGCCGCGCGGCAGGGCCTCGACGAGTACCGCCTGCATCCGAGCCTGATGGACGCGGCGCTGCAGGCCACGCTGGGGCTGATGACGGCGGACCCGGACGCCTCGCACCAGGTTCTGCTGCCGTTCGGCGTCGACCGGGTCGAGGTGTTCGGCGCCCTGACACCCGCCCTGTGGGTGTGGGGCCGGCGCAGCGCCGAGGGCTCGCGGGACGGTTCCGCCCGCCGCTTCGACCTCGACCTGTGCGACGACGCCGGCGAGGTCAGGGTCCGCTTGAAGGGCTTCTCTGTGCGGGCCCTGCGGCAGGAGAGCGCGGACGAGTGTGTCATCGCGTTCCCCCGGTGGCGCGAGCGTGCGCTGGCCGGGTCCGCTTCGTCGGTCTCCGGCGCGCGGACCGCCGTGGTGTTCGCCGAGGAGGGCGCACTGCCGGAGGCGGGTGCGGCGGCCCCCCAGTGCGAGGTGTTGACGCTGGCCTCCCGGGCCGCCGGACTCGACGGCCGGTACGCCGACTACGCGCTCCAGGTGTTCGAGAAGACCAAGGCGCTGCTTCAGGACGGCACCCGGATCGAGGTCGTCGTACAGATCCTGCTGGCGGACCGACCGGAGTCGCTGGTCCTCTCCGGCCTCGGCGCGCTGCTCAGGACCGCCCAGCTGGAGAACCCGAGGATCACGGGACAGGTCGTCGTCGCCGACGCCGCGGCGTCCGCGGACACGCCGCACGCGCTCCTCGCGGCCGAGCGGCGCAGCCTCGCCGACCCGATGGTCAGGTACCGCGACGGCCGGCGCGAGGTGCCGTCCTGGGCCGAGGAGCCCGCGGCGGGCCTGCCCGGCTCGCCCTGGCGGACCGGTGGCGTCTACCTGATCACCGGCGGCCTCGGCGGCCTCGGACGGATCTTCGCCGAGGAGATCGTCGGCCAGGTGAAGGACGCCACCCTCGTCCTGGTCGGCCGCTCCCCGGAGAACGGGCAGGCGCGGCGGACCATGGAGGAGCTGCGGGCGCCGGGGGCGGACGTCTCGTACGTCCAGCTCGACGTGTCCGACCGGGCGGGTGTCGAGGCCCTGGTCGAGCGGGTCGTGGCCCGTACCGGGCGTCTCCACGGGGTCATCCACAGCGCCGGCGTGATCGAGGACAACTTCGTTCTGAAGAAGACCGGCCGTGAGTTCCGCGAGGTTCTCGCGCCGAAGGCGAGCGGCCTGGTGAACCTGGACGAGGCGACCAGGGACGTGGACCTGGACTTCTTCGTGGCGTTCTCCTCCGGCGCCGCCGTCACGGGCAACGTGGGCCAGGCCGACTACGCGACGGCGAACGCCTTCATGGACGCCTACGCGCAGTACCGGCAGGGCCTCGTGGCGGCCGGACGGCGCCGCGGTCGCACCCTGTCCGTGAACTGGCCGCTGTGGGCGGAGGGCGTCATGCGCCCGGACGCCGAGACGGAAGCACGGCTCCGCGAGCGCTACGGGGTCGCCCTTCTGGAGCGGACCGACGGGATCGAGGCCTTCTCCCGGAGCCTTCAGACGAACCATCACCAAGTGCTCGTCGCCGTCGGCGACGAGGCCCGGATCAGGCACGCGCTGTCGATGCAGCATGCCGGTGAGGACACGGAAGAAGCAGTGAGCACCGACATTCCCGGCACGACGCCGGCGAGGCAGGCCGAGGGCCCGGACGAGGGCCTGAAGGGCAAGGCCGTCGCATACGTCACCTCGCTGCTCTCCCGCGTGCTCAAGGTGCCCCCGCACCGCATCGAGGCCGACCTCCCGCTGGAGCGTTACGGCATCGACTCGGTGATGGCCATGAGCCTGACCGCAGAGTTGGAGGCGGTCTTCGGGCGCCTGCCGAAGACGCTGTTCTTCGAGCACCGGGACATCGAGGAGCTGACCGGCTACCTGGTCGGCGCGCACGGTGACCGGCTGCGGGAACTGCTGGGCATCGACCGCGCGGCCGCCCCCGCCCCGTCCGTCACGCAGACGGAGAAGCCGCGGGAGCCGGGCCCCGCGGCAGTCTCCGCTTCGTCCGCGCCGGTACACCCCGCCGTCACACCGCGCGGCACGGACATCGCCGTGATCGGCCTGGGCGGGCGCTACCCGCAGGCTCGCAACCTCCGCGAGTTCTGGCACAACCTCGCCGAGGGCCGGGACAGCATCACGGAGGTCCCCCGGGAACGCTGGGACCACAGCGCGTACTACGACGAGGACAGGTCGAAGCCCGGCACCACGTACTGCAAGTGGGGCGGGTTCCTGGCGGACGTCGACCAGTTCGACCCCCTGTTCTTCAACATGTCGCCGCGCGAGGCCGAGGCCACCGACCCCCAGGAGCGCCTGTTCCTGGAGTGCGTCTACGAGACGCTCCAGGACGCCGGATACACGCGGCAGGACCTGCAGCGGCACCGCTCGAACGGCGTGGACGGCAACGTCGGTGTGTTCGTGGGCGCGATGTACGACGAGTACCAGCTGTACGGGGCGACCGAACAGGCGCTGGCGAACGGCCAGATGATCCCGGGCAACGCGGCGAACATCGCCAACCGCGTCTCGTACTTCTGCGACTGGCAGGGGCCGAGCATGACGGTGAAGACCATGTGCTCCTCGTCCTTGACGGCGCTGCACCTCGCCTGTCAGAGCCTGCGGTCGGGCGACTGCGAGGTGGCCGTCGCCGGTGGCGTCAACCTGTCCTTGCACCCGTCCAAGTACCTGCTCCTCGGACAGACCGGCTTCGCGTCGAGCAAGGGACGGTGCGAGAGCTTCGGCAAGGGCGGCGACGGCTATGTGCCCGGCGAGGGTGTGGGCGCCGTCCTGCTGAAACCGTTGGACCGGGCGATCGCCGACAACGACAGGATCTACGGCGTCATCAAGTCCACCGCCGTGAACCACGGCGGCAGGACCAACGGCTACACGGTGCCGAACCCGAACGCCCAGAGCAGTGCGATCGCGCACGCCCTCGACAAGGCAGGTGTCGACGCGCGCACGGTGAGCTACGTCGAGGCGCACGGCACCGGGACCTCGCTCGGGGACCCGATCGAGATCGCCGGTCTCACCAAGGCGTTCTCCCGGCACACCGACGAGCGGCAGTTCTGCGCGATCGGCTCGGTGAAGAGCAACATCGGGCACGCCGAGAGCGCCGCGGGCATCTCGGCCCTGACGAAGGTGCTGCTCCAACTGAAGCACGGCAAGCTCGTGCCCTCGCTCAACTCCGAGGTGCTGAACCCGCACATCGACTTCGGCGAGACGCCGTTCCGGGTGCAGCAGGAACTCGAGGAATGGCAGCGCCCGGTCGTCGCCACGGCCGACGGGGCTCGGGAGTACCCGCGCATCGCCGGCATCTCGTCGTTCGGCGCGGGAGGCTCGAACGCCCACGTCATCGTCGAGGAACACGTCCCCGCTGCCGACCCGGCGGTCGGCACCGAGGCGGCCCCGCTGGCATCCGTCATCGTGCTTTCCGCACGGAACGAGCAGCAGTTGCGCGAGCAGGCGCAGTTGCTGCTCGACTGGGCACAGGAGGAGCGCATCGGTGACGCCGACGTACCCGGCATCGCTTTCACCCTGCAGGCGGGGCGCGAGCATCTGGACGAACGCCTTGCGTTCGTCGCCGGCTCCGCGACCGAACTGATCGCCCGGCTGCACGACCACGTGGACGGCAAGGACACCGTCGGCGAGGTCCACCGGGGCCGGGCCAAGCGGTCCCAGGACGCGGTGTCGTTGCTGGCCGACGACGAGGACATGGCGCAGACCATCGAGGCCTGGGTACGGAAGCGGAAGTTCGGCAAGCTGCTCGAACTGTGGGTCAGCGGTCTTGTGTTCGACTGGCGCAGCTTCTACCCGGCTCCGCTGCCGCGCCGGCTCTCGCTGCCGACCTACCCCTTCGCCCGCAAGCGGTTCTGGATCCCGGGAAGCAGTACCCCGGCCATGGCGGAGGCGGCCGCGCCGGTGGCCGAGACTGTCGTCGAGAGGCCGGCGGCACCGGTCGATCGCGTCACCGCCCCCGCGGCCCTGCCGATCCCCGCACCTGCCCCTCTGGGCAGCGGGCGTGCCGTCGCGAAGCCGCAGGGCATCGGCCTCACACCGCTCGGCAGCGGTTCCCACGAACCGCGCCCGGCGCCGGTGTCCGCGCCGCGTGCCGCCCAGGCCGTGACGCCGGCGCCGGTGGGAGCGCCCGCCGCCGGGGACGGCGATTCCCGTCCGGCACCTGTCGGGAGCCCGGAACCCGCGTCTGCTCCTGCCGACGCGGCGGTCACCGTTCGCGACGACGAGACGCTTCCCGACGAGGAGACGCTCGTCGACGAGCTGGCGGCGAGCCTCGCCCACGCCCTGTACATGGCGGCGGAGGACATCGACCCGGACACGAACTTCACCGATCTCGGCCTGGACTCGATCGTCGGTGTCGAGTGGATCAAGGCGGTCAACAAGCAGTACGGGCTCGACCTGGCGGCGACCAGGCTCTATGACACGCCCACGGTGCGCCGGCTGGCGTCCTACCTGCGGAACCTGCCGATCCGAACTGCGGGGACACGACAGACACCGGCCGGACCGACGGTGACCGACTCCGAGGCCGAGGCCCGGGTGGTCTTCACCGAGGAGGAGATCCAGGCCGGTCTGCTGAGCAGCCTGGCGGAGGCCTTGTACCTGTCGGAGAGCGAGCTCGATCTCGACCGGAACTTCACCGATTTCGGCCTGGATTCCATCGTCGGTGTGGAGTGGATCAAGGTGATCAACAAGCAGTACGGACTCGACCTGGCGGCGACCAGGCTCTACGACCACCCGACCATCCAGGAGCTGACGGCCTGCATCTTCAAGGAGTTGGGGAAGGGAGGCGCCTCTCAGAGGCGTCCCTTTCGCGGCGTGACTAAGCCTGCCGCGACACCCGCAAGCGCACCGGCACCCGAATCCGCACCGGTACCCGCCTCGGAGCTGGAGCCCGCCCCCGCGGCGCCGCCCGTCCACGCCCCGGAACCCGTCGTCGAAGCGGCACTCACCCCCGCCTCGACGCCCGCGTCGCCGGGCCGCCGTGACGCGATCGCCATCGTGGGCATGGCAGGCAAGTACCCGAAGTCCGCGAATCTCGACGAGTACTGGGGCAACCTGGCGGGCGGGCGCGACTGCGTCAGCGAGATCCCGAAGTCCCGCTGGGACGTCGAGCAGTACTTCGACCCCCGCCCGGGCCAGAAGGGCAAGGTCTACTGCAAGTGGATGGGGCTCCTCGACGACATCGACGTCTTCGACCCGCTGTTCTTCAACATCCCGCCGGCCGAGGCCGAGGCGATGGACCCGCAGCAGCGGCTCTTCCTGCAGGAGGCCTACCACGCCTTCGAGGACGCCGGGTACGACCCGCGGGGGCTGAGCGGCAAGAAGTGCGGCGTGTACCTGGGGATCATGAGCAATGAGTACGGCATGCTCATGCAGAAGCAGGGCGGTGTCACGAGTACGGCCACCAGCAACAGCAACGCCATCACGGCCGCCCGCATCGCCTACTTCCTGAACCTCAAGGGCCCCGCCATCGCCCTGGACACGGCCTGCTCCTCCTCGCTCGTCGCCACGCACCTCGCCGCTCAGGCGCTCCGGAGCGGCGAGACCGACATGGCTCTCGTCGGCGGTGTCACCCTCTACCTGAGCCCCGAGGCGTACATCAGCATGTGCGGCGCGGGGATGCTGTCGCCGGACGGCCGCTGCAAGACCTTCGACAACGGCGCGGACGGCTTCGTACCGGGCGAGGGCGTGGGCGCCCTCGTACTGAAGCGGCTCGCCGACGCCGAGCGCGACGGCGACCACATCTACGGCGTCATCCTCGGCTCGGGCATCAACCAGGACGGGAGGACCAACGGCATCACCGCCCCGAGTGTCGTGAGCCAGATGGAGCTCGAACGCGACATCTACGAGCGCCACGGCATCGATCCCGCGAGCGTCAGCTACGTCGAGATGCACGGCACGGGCACCAAGCTGGGCGACCCGATCGAGGTGGAGGCCCTGGCCACGGTCTACCGCGAGAAGACCGACAAGGTCGGCTACTGCGCCATCGGTTCGGTGAAGAGCAATCTCGGCCACACCTCCGCGGCCGCGGGCATCGCCTCGATCCAGAAGGCCGTGCTCTGCATGCAGAACAAGCACTTGGTGCCGACGCTGAACTTCAGCAAACGCAACGAGCACTTCGACCTGGAGAACTCACCGTTCTACGTCAACACCGACCTGGTGCCCTGGAAGACCGAGGCGGGCGCCGCACGGCGTGCCGCCGTGAGCTCCTTCGGCTTCAGCGGCACGAACGCCCACCTCGTGCTGGAGGAGTACGAGCCGGGGCACCAGGACTCGGCGCCGCGGGCGCCCCACGCCTCGTGGGTCTTCCCGCTGTCGGCGAAGAGCGACGACCAGCTCAGGACCGCGGCCACCCGGCTCAGGGACCACCTCCGGACACACCCCTCCCTGGAACTGCGGGACGTGGCCCACTCACTGCAGGTGGGCCGTGAGGCCATGCCGCAGCGTCTGGCGATCGTCGCGAGGACCCTCGGCGAGCTCCTGGAGAAGCTGACCCGGTACGGCGAGGACGGCCAGGCGGACGGGGTCAGCACAGGACGGGCCGCCAAGGGCCGCCGCACAGGCACGGCGCGGCTCCCGAAGGCCGGCCCGGGCGGCGTGCTGCCCGGGGCGGAGTGCGAGCGGCTCGCCGACCTGTGGGTGAACGGGACGGCAGTCGACTGGTCGCGGCTGTACCCGGACGCCCGGCCCCGCCGCGTCCCGCTCCCCACCTACCCCTTCGCCCGCCAGAGCTACTGGCTCGCTGCCCCGGCTGCTCGGGCCGCCGAGCCCGAAGGGACCGCCGTCACCGGCCCCGTGGCGGAACCGGCAGCGCCAGCCGCGCCGACAGCGGCGTCCGAGCCCGCACCCGTGCCTGCGTCCGAACCGTCGGCCGACACGAACATCCTGCTGAAGCCGGTCTGGGACGCCGTCTCGAAGCCCGCCCTGCCCGGCCCCGGAGCTTCCTCCGGCCGCGTCGTCGTGGTCGGCGGCGGCGAGGAGCACTGGCAGCGGATCCGAGCCGTCCACCCGGAGGCCGAGCGTCTGGGCGTCGGGCCCGCCGACACGGTGGAGACGCTGGCCGCGAGGCTCGACAAGGTGCTGGAGCCCCTCGGGCACCTCATCTGGCTGGCTCCCCAGCAGTCGCCGGCGGATGTCACGGACGATGCGCTGGTCGAGGCCCAGGAAGACGGTCTCTACGCCTGCTTCCGTGTTCTGAAGGCACTGCTGAGCCTCGGCTACGGCCGCCACGCCCTTGACGTGACCCTCGTGACCGAGCAGAGCATGCAGGTCCGGCGCAGCGACACCGTCGACCCGACACACGCCGGCCTGCACGGCCTGCTGGGCTCGGTGGCCAAGGAGTACCCGGGCTGGAGCGTGCGCCTCGCCGACCTCGACAAGGGTCAGGACTGGCCGCTGGACGAACTCTTAGCGCTGCCCTGCGAGGAGCGCGGCAGCGTATGGGCCTACCGGCGCAGGCGCTGGTACCGGCAGGTTCTCCTCCCGCTCCAGGACACCACGCCGGCGGCCGGCGGCCGTCCGGCGTACCGGCAGGGCGGTACCTATGTCGTGATCGGCGGTGCCGGCGGCATTGGTGAGGCGTGGACCGAGCACATGATCCGTACCTACGGAGCACAGGTCGTGTGGATCGGCCGGCGTGAAGAGGACGCGTCGATCCGCCAGAAGCTGCAGCGCCTGGGCACGCTGGGGCCGGAGCCCCGCTATGTACGAGCCGACGCGGCGGACCGGGCGTCGCTGCAGCGCGCCTATGAGTCCATCAAGCAGAGCCACCCGGAGATCCACGGCGTGGTCCACTCGGCGATCGTCCTGCTCGACCAGAGCCTGGAGCGAATGGACGAGGGGCGCTTCCGGGCGGCAGTCACGGCCAAGGTCGATGTGAGCGTGCGCCTGGCTCAGGTCTTCGGTACCGAACCCCTGGACTTCGTCCTGTTCTTCTCCTCGATGAACTCGTTCCTCAAGGCCCCCGGGCAGAGCAACTACGTCGCGGGCTCCGTGTTCGAGGACGCCTACGCCGGGCGGCTCGCGACCGCACTGTCCCTCCCAGTGAAGATCATGAACTGGGGCTACTGGGGCAGCGTCGGCATCGTCGCTTCGCAGGAGTACCAGGAACGCATGAGCCGGGCCGGCGCAGCCTCTATCGAGCCCGCCGACGGCATGGCGGCCCTCGACGTCCTTCTCACCGGCACGTTCGACCAACTCGGCCTGGTCAAGGCTCACGGGGGTAACTCGTAACATGCGGCACATCATTCGGCGTGAAGCCATCACCACCGCCCGGAAAGGCACGAGGGTTCCCCTGGCCCGACTGTGTCAGGAGATAGCCGACCGGACGGCCGCCCCGGCCGTCGCCGACTCGGGTCAGGGCACGGACGCGCTCATCGACGACGACCTGCTGAGCCGGCTCCTGCTCGACCAGCTGCAGAGCGTCGGCGTCTTCGCGGCCCCGGCTCCCCGGCTGCCCCTCGGCGACGAACTGCGCAGCTGGCTGGCGGAGTCCGTCCGCCAGTTGCAGATCCGCGGATACGTCGAGGGTGCCGACGGCAACGCCGCCCGGCCCCGCCCCGCCCGGGCGGTGAGCAGCCGGGACGTGTGGGCGGAGTGGGAGGAGCGCAGCGCGCGGTGGTCGGACAACGCCGATCTGCGCGCGCAGGTCGTGCTTCTCGACGCCATGCTGCGCGCGCTGCCGCGCATCCTGAGCGGCGAGGTGCCCGCCACCGACGTCATGTTCCCCAACTCCTCCATGGAACTGGTCGAGGGGATCTACAAGAACAACCCCGTCACCGACTGCTTCAACGGCGTCATGGCCGACGTCGTGGCCGCCGTGGTGCAGGACATCGTGCGCAGTGACCCGTCGGCCCGCATCCGCATCCTGGAGATCGGCGCGGGCACGGGCGGCGGGAGCGTGAAGGTCTTCGAGAGCCTGGAGCCCTTCGCGTCCCACGTGGAGACGTACTGCTACACGGACCTGTCGAAGTCCTTCCTGATGTATGCGGAGAAGGAGTACGGGCCGGACCACCCCTACCTGGACTACCGGATCTTCAACGTGGAAGAGCCGCTGGCGACGCAGGACGTGGAGGCCGGCTCGTACGACATCGTGCTGGCCACCAATGTCCTTCACGCCACGAAGGACATCCGCCGGACGCTGCGCAACGCCAAGGGCGCGCTGAAGGAGAACGGGGTTCTGCTCGCGAACGAACTGTCCGGGTACTCGCTGTTCACGCACCTGACGTTCGGTCTCCTGGAGGGCTGGTGGCTGTACGAGGACGACGAGTTGCGCATCCCGGGCTGCCCCGGCCTGGCCCCCGATTCCTGGGAGGAGGTCCTCGACGACGAGGGCTTCGGCTCGGTGTCGTTCCCCGCACAGCGACTGCACGACCTGGGGCACCAGGTCGTCGCGGCGGACAGCGACGGCCTGATCCGGCAGGAGGTCCCGGAGGCCTCGGGGACCGGGAACGAGCAGGCCGCGGCCACCACACAGACACGCGCCGCGAGCCCGTCACGCCGAACCGTGCGGACAGGAACCCTGACCTCCTCGGTCGCCGACGACGTGCTCGAACAGCACGTCAAGGACGTCATCTACGAGCAGCTGAAGCTGTCGTTGAAGGTCGACCGGACCCAGATCGGCGCCGACGACGCCTTTATGGACTACGGCATCGATTCGATCATCGGCGTGCAGCTGATCCATGAGATCAACCAGAAGATCGGCATCGATCTGGCCACGACCGATCTCTTCGACCATGGCTCCGTGAACCGGCTTGCCCGGCATATCATCGCCACCCACCGGGCGGAGGTCACCGCCTCACTGCCGGGCGAGTTACGAGCCCCGGTCGAGGAACCGGCGCCGATCGCCGCGCCGCCGCACACCACCGCGTCGCAGCCCCGGACCGCTCCGGTGCGCGCGCCGCACGAGCCGACCGGCGCCCTGCGCAAGGAGCCGATCGCCGTCGTCGGCATGAGCGGCAGGTTCGGTGGCTCGGCCGACGTCGAGCAGCTGTGGCGGCACCTGGCACAGGGTGACGACCTCATCGAGCCGGTCTCGCGCTGGGACATGTCGCGCTACTACCCCGCGGGCGCGCAGAGCTGCGACTACGGCAGCTTCATCGACGACATGGACCGGTTCGACCCGACGTTCTTCAACATCTCGGGCATCGAGGCGACGTACATGGATCCCCAGCAGAGGGTGTTCCTCGAGGAGACGTGGAAGGCGCTGGAGGACGCCGGATACGCGGGATCCGCCACCCAGGGTCGGCAGGTCGGCGTGTACGTGGGCTGCCAGGAGAGCGGCTACGCGCAGTTGTTCGGAGGCGAGGCACCCCCGCAGTCCATGTGGGGCAACGCACTGTCGGCGATGCCGGCCCGCATCGCCTACTACCTCGACCTGCAGGGCCCGGCGATCTCCGTCGACACTGCCTGCTCCAGCTCCCTCGTCGCCATGCACCTGGCCTGCCAGGGCCTTTGGGCCGGAGAGACCGAGATGGCCCTGGCGGGCGGCGTCGCCCTCCAGTGCACGCCGCAGTTCTACCTGATCGCCGGCCAGGCGGGCATGCTCTCCGCGAGCGGCCGCTGCCACACCTTCGACGACCGCGCCGACGGCTTCGTGCCCGGTGAGGGCGCGGGTGTGGTCGTACTCAAGCGGCTGAGCGACGCGCTCGCCGACGGCGACCACATCCACGGCGTCATCAGCGGCTCCGGAATCAACCAGGACGGCGCCTCCAACGGCATCACCGCGCCGAGCGCCCGGTCCCAGGAGCGCCTGGAGACCTCCGTCTACGAGGGCTTCGGCATCAACCCGGAGCACATCCAGATGATGGAGGCCCACGGCACGGGCACGAAGCTCGGCGACCCGATCGAGTACCACGCCCTCAAGCGGGCCTTCCGCAGGCACACCCAGGAGCGGGACTACTGCGCGCTGGGCTCGATCAAGTCCAACCTCGGCCACACCATCACCGCCGCCGGTGTCGCCGGTGTCCTCAAAGTGCTGCTCTCGCTCAGGCACCGGCGCATCCCGCCGTCGATCAACTTCGAGAAGGGCAACGCCCACATCGACTTCAGCGACAGCCCGTTCTACGTGAACACGGCATATCGCGCGTGGGAGCCCGGTGGCGACGGCACTCGCCGGGCCGCGGTCAGCTCCTTCGGTGTCAGCGGGACGAACGCCCATATGGTGATCGAGGAAGCCCCACCCCGTGCACACCGCACCAGTGCGCCGTCGCCCCGGCTCATCACCCTGTCCGCGGGCACTGCCGAGCAGCTCGGGGAGCAGGTCGAACGGCTCCTCGCCCACTGTGAGGAACGACCCGAACTCGACCTGGGCGATGTCGCGTTCACCCTGCTCACCGGCCGTAGACACCTCCCGCATCGGCTGGCCTGCATCGCACGCAGCCAGGCGGAGCTCGTCCAGGGCCTGAGGCTCTGGCTGGCCAAGAGGCACAGCCCGCGCGTGTGCACCGGCGAGGTCCCGGCGCAGGGCCACAACGAGCGCGCCGCGCTCAGGACCTTCGGCAACGACTGCATCCGGCAGGTGACGACGGACGCCGACCCGGAGCGCCTCACCGAGCTGCTTTCCACCGTCGCGGACCTCTATGTCCAGGGCTACGACCTGGACTACGTCGCGCTGTTCGCCGAGGGCCGGCACACCCGCCTGCCGCTCCCGACCTACCCGTTCGCCCGTGACCGGTACTGGGTGCCCGAGGCGGCACCCCGGAGCCCGGCACACCCGTCGACGAGCACCCCGCACCCGTTGCTGCACGCCGACGCCTCGGACTTCGGCTCCCGGCGCTACCGCTCGGAGTTCACAGGCGACGAGTTCTTCCTCAGGGACCACAGGGTGAAAGGACAGAAGGTCCTCCCGGGCGTCGTGTGCCTGGAGATGGCGCGGGCCGCCGCGTCCCTGACCCTGGGCGGCCTCGAACCGGACGGACCGGGCATCGCCCTGCGGAACGTCGTGTGGGCGCGCCCGGTGACCGCCAGCGGCAAACCCGTCCTGCTCACCACGTCCCTCGTGCCCAGGAGCGACGACGAGGCCGAGTACGCGATCACCGGCACGGCCGACGACGCCCACGGTGCGGCGCAGGTGACGCACAGCCAGGGGCAGGTGGTTCTGAAGGACGCCGTCCCCGCCACGCTCGACCTCCCGGGCCTCAGGGCCGCGTGCGACAGGACCGAGCTCGGCGCGGATCGGCTGTACCCCGCGTACGAGGCCATCGGTTTCGGTTACGGCTCCTCGCACCGCGGCATCGAACGCCTGTACATCGGCCGTGACCAGGTGCTGGTACGCCTCGCACTGCCCGAATCCGTGCACGACACGCGGGACTCCTTCGTGCTGCACCCCAGCCTCCTCGACGCGACGCTGCAGGCCTCGCTCGGCATGGGGCTCGCCGCCGGGGACGCGGACACCCTCGACGTGTCCGGTATGCGGCCCTCACTGCCTTTCGCCCTGGACGAGTTGGAGATCCTCGGCTCCTGCACGGAGTCCATGTGGGCATGGATCCGCTACAGCGCCGGCGTCGAGCGGGACAGCTCGGTCTTCAAGCTCGACCTCGACCTGTGCGACGACCATGGCCGGGTGCGCACGCGGTTCAAGGGCATGTCCTACCGCGTCCTGGACGGAGCAGCCCCGGCTCCGGCCGAGGTCGCGCGCGTCGACTTCCTTCCCGCCTGGCGTCAGGCGCGGCCGGGCACGGGGGAGACCACGCCGAGCCGGCACGTCGTCCTGCTGCCTGACCTGCCCGACCTAGCCGAGGCGCTGGCCGAGCAGGAGCCGGCGGTGGAGGTGCTGAGCCTGACGTCCGCCGCACCGGGAATCTCGGTGCGCTTCACCGAGTACACCGTGCAGGCCCTGGGCCATCTCCAGAGCCTGCTGGACGGTGCCGCGCAGCGCGTGTTCGTGCAACTCGTCGTCCCCGACGAGGCCGCTCTCGCCACTGCCAAGGGCCTCCTCGGCCTCCTGAAGTCGGCGCACGCGGAGGACCCCGGCCTTGTGGCCCAAGCCGTCCTCGTCGACCCCGCCGAGAGCACCGGGCGTCTGGTGTCCCGGATCGGCACGGGGCGCCGGTACGCCGACGAGAGCTGCCTGCGCTTCCGCGACGGCCGCACAGAGGCGCTGACCTGGGTCGAGGGCGACAGCCACCCGGACGTCCGGGTGCCGTGGCGCGTTGGCGGCGTCTACCTCGTCACCGGCGGGCTCGGCGGAATCGCCACGGTCCTCGCGCAGGACATCGTCGCCGGGACGCGGGATGTCACGCTCGTCCTCGCGGGTCGCTCGGCGCTGCGCCCCGAGCAGGAGACGGTCCTCGACGCGCTGCGTGCGCAGGGGGCCCACGTGCGCTACGAGCGCGTCGACGTGAGCCAGGAGGTCGCGGTACGGGCCCTGATCGACGGCATCCTCGAGCAGCACGGTGCCCTGCACGGCATCGTCCACGGCGCCGGGATCATCAAGGACGGCTTCATCCGCCGCAAGACCGCCGAGGAGTGCCGTGAGGTGCTCGCGCCCAAGGTGGCGGGGCTGGTGAACCTGGACGAGGCCAGCAAGGACGTACCGCTGGACTTCCTCGTCGCGTTCTCCGGCGCGGCCGGGGTGTTCGGCAACACGGGGCAGGCCGACTACGCCGCCGCCAGCGCGTTCCTGGACGCCTACCTGCAGCACCGGCAGGACCTGGTGGCCCAGGGGCAGCGCTTCGGCGCCTCCGTCTCGGTCGACTGGCCGCTGTGGGCCGAGGGCGGGATGCGGGTGGACGCCGGCACCGAGGCCCTGATGCGTGAACGCCTGGGCATGGTGCCCATGCCGAGCGCCCTGGGGCTCGAAGCGCTGTACGCAGCGCTGGACGCACCGCACGGCCAGGTCCTGTGTATCGCGGGCGACGCCGACAGGATCCGGCGCACCGTGCTGCACACGACCGTTCCGCGACAGGATCCGCAGCCCGCCTCTCGGCCTGCCCCTGCCGTGCAGTCCGTGCCCGGGCCCGTACGGCAGGACGCCGTACCGTCCGGTCGGGGTGCGAGCGACGGCCCCGGCGCCGTGCGGACCGCGCTCGTCTCCTACCTCAGGAACACGCTGGCCGAGGTGATCCAGGTGCCCGCGCACCGGATCGACCGGGCGGCGCCCTTCGACCGGTTCGGCATCGACTCGGTGCTGGCGCTCACCGTCACGAGCCGGCTGGAGGCCGACTTCGGCTCGCTGCCGAAGACGCTCTTCTTCGAGTACCAGACCATCGACGCGCTGAGCGCCTACTTCTGCGAGACTCACGCGGGCGCTCTGGAGTCCGTCCTGGGCATCGGTCCCGACTCGACGCAGCCGACCGCGCTCGCCGAGCCGACCGTCCCCGCCGAGCCGATCGTCCCCGCCGTGCCGATCGTCCCCGCCGTGCCGACCGAGCCCGTGGCGCCCCGTGGGCCCGAGGTGCGTGAGGTGGCGCGGAGGCGAACCGAGGCGCAGGAGGACGCGATCGCGGTCATCGGGCTCTCCGGCCGCTACCCGGGGGCGAAGGACCTGGACGAGCTCTGGAGCAACCTGGCCGCGGGACGGGACTGCGTCACGGAGGTCCCCGCGGACCGATGGGATCACAGTCGCTACTACGACCCGGAGAAGAGCCGGCCCGGGAGGACGCCCACCAAGTGGGGTGGATTCATCGAAGGCGTCGCCGACTTCGACTCGCTGTTCTTCAACGTCTCGCCACGCGAGGCCGCGATCATGGACCCGCAGACTCGGCTCTTCCTCGAGTGCGTGTGGAACCTACTGGAGAGCTCGGGCTACACCCGGGACCGCCTGCGGGACGGGTACGGCGGCAACGTCGGGGTCTTCGTCGGTGCGATGTACCAGCAGTACCAACTGCTGTCGTCTGACATCCTGCACGAGTCGATCACCTCGGTCATGTCGTACAGCGCCGTCGCGAACCGGGTGTCGCACTTCTTCGATCTGCAGGGGCCGAGCCTCGCGGTCGACACGACGTGCTCCTCGTCGCTGGTCGCCATTCACATGGCGTGCGAGGAACTGCGCAGGGGCACCTGCGAGATGATGATCGCCGGTGGCGTCAATCTCTCCCTGCACCCCAAGAAGTACCTCGGGCTGAGCCTGACCGGCCTCGCCGGCAGCACCCCCGACAGCCGGGCCTTCCTCGACGGGGACGGCTTCATCCCTGCGGAGGGCGTCGGCGCCGTGCTGCTGAAGCCGCTGTCCCGAGCTGTCAGCGACGGCGACGAGATCCTCGCCGTCATCAGGTCGAGCGCCATGAACCACAAGGGCCGTACGAACGGTCCCATGGTGCCGAGCCCGGAACGGCAGGCACAGCTGATCGAGGAGAACCTGGAACGGGCGGGCGTCCACCCACGTACGGTCAGTTACGTCGAGGCGTCGGCGAACGGCTCCCAACTGGGCGACGCCATCGAGTTCGCGGCCCTCAAGAGGGTGTTCGGCAAGCACACCCAGGACGAGGGCTTCTGCGCCGTCGGCACGGTCAAGTCCACGCTCGGCAACGTCGAGGCGGCCTCCGGCATAGCCCAGCTCAGCAAGGTCGTGCTGCAGCTCAAGCACCGCAGCCTCGTCCCGTTCGTCGGACGCGGTCGACTCAACCCCGGGGTGGAGTTCGAGGGCACGGCGTTCTATTTGCCGCAAGAGGCGACAGGCTGGCACCGGCCGGTGGCGGCCGTCGACGGCCAGCCGCGGGAGTATCCGCGGCGCGCCACCATCAGCGCGTTCGGCGCAGGAGGCTCCAACGCCCACCTGGTCATCGAGGAGTACCTCGGTGAGGAGACAGCCGACCAGCCGTCCTCGGACGCGGACGGGACGTCGCAGATCGTGGTCCTCTCCGCGCGCACCGAGGACCGGCTGAATGCCGCCGCGCGGCAGCTTCTCGAGTTCGTGGGCGCGCACCAGGAGCAGCTGTCCCTCGGGGACCTCGCATACACGCTGCAGTACGGGCGGGAGGCGATGAACTCCCGTCTTGCGCTGGTGGTGGGCGACCCCAAGGAACTGCTCGCGGGCCTCGTCCACTACCTCGAAGGAACCGCCTCCGAGGCCGCCGTACCGCTGTTCACGGGTGACGCCGGGCGCGAGGCGTCGGACTTCGGCGCCTTGTTGAGCGGCAATGTCGGGGACGCGGTGCTCCGGGAGCTCCTCGCGGAGAACGCGCCGGAGAAGCTGGCATTGTTCTGGGCACGTGGAGGGACGGTGCCCTGGGCCTCCGTGCCGCGTCAGGGCCGGGCTCCGAGGATGCTGCGGACGCTCCCGACGTACCCGTTCGACCGGAAGAGGCACTGGGTGAGCCCGGGCCCGGAGGCCATGCCGATGGCCGTGGCGCCGCCGGCAACCGCCGCCACGCAGGACGCCCCGGCGACCGGCCCGGTGGCGGTGGCCACGGGGACGGACGCCGCCGAGAAGATCGCGGCCCTCGTGGCCGACCTGTTGGGCATGCGGGTGGACGCGCTCGACCTCGACGCGTCTCTTGAGGACCTCGGATTCAGCTCGATCCTCGCGATGCAGCTGGTGAAGAGGCTTCAGTCGCAGGTCGGCGCCGGAGCCGACCTGCGGTCCCTGGTCGAGTGCCGCTCGACCAGGGACCTGGTGCGGCGCTTCGGATCCTCTTCCGGGCCGGGTACGTCGGCCGTGGACGAGCAGGTGCCTGCGGCTCTGGCGGCGTCGGCGCGTTTTCCCGAGGTCATCCGCCTCAACGCGAACGGTGAGGGTCGGCCGGTCTTCTGGTTCCACGGCGGACTCGGCGGCCTCGAGGTCTACGGATCGATCGCCGACAGCTTTGAGCGGCCCTTCTACGGCATCCAGGCCCGCGGCTGGATGTCGGACAGCGAGCCGCTGCGCGGGATCCCCGCCATGGCTGCCCACTACGCGCACATCATCCGGACGGTGCAGCCCGAGGGACCGTACGACCTGGGTGGTTACTCGCTCGGAGGTCTTCTCGCCTACGAGGTGACGCGTCAGCTGCAGGAACAGGGCGAGACCGTCGAGACGGTCGTCATGATCGACGCAATGTACGGTGATGACATCAAACAGATGATCATGTCCCGAAAGGACATGATCCTGCAGCAGGTCAACGCCCTGTTGTTCGCGACTTCGAGACCGGATCCGAAGGACTTCGCCGACGCGTTCATCACGAGCGGCGAGGTGTCCTGGGACGAGGGCGACGACGACTGGCTCGACGGTTTGATCGCCCTTGCGCGGCAGCGTGGTCTGACCGGCTCCCCGGGGGGCTTGCGGGCTCTGGTGGAGCAGAACGTCCGGGTCCAGGAAGCCTACGAGGTGTTGGATTACGACGTACGGCCGCTGCCCCGGCCGGAGTCCGTCACCTGCTTCTACTTCCGCAACAAGAGCGGCCTCTTCTACGGCGACCTCGAGCCGGTGTTCTCGACTCAGGGCGACGGCACGGCACTTGACCACGTCAACTACTGGGAGGAGTGGCAGAAGCAACTGCCGAACTTCCACCTGACCGACGTGGATTCCGCGAACCATTTCACGATCCTCAGCGACGGACGTTCCCTGGCGACCCTCCAGTCCTTCTGCAAGCTGTTCTATTCCGACAGCCGGCAGGAGAAGCGGATCTCGGCTGCGAAGACCTGGGTGGGGCGGCGTCGGCGGGGGCGCGCGGCAGGAAGGAGCCGCGGGTCGGACTCGGGGTGACTCACCCGAGCTGCGGTTTCTGTAGGACCAGTGGGCGGAGCGGCCGCCCCCGGAACGTGGGTGCGGCCGTCTCCGGGCGGTTGAGCAGGGGGAAGCGGAATGGAAAGTGCGGGACAAAAGCTCGGTTGCGAGGGCTTCCGCAGGGATTTCGGCATCGACTTCGCGTATCTGTCGGGGTCGATGTACCGAGGCATCGCCTCGAAAGAGCTGGTGGTGGCCATGGCGCGCGGCGGCTTCATGGGGTTTCTCGGCGCGGCGGGCCTCAGCCCCGAGCGGGTGCGCGGGGACATCGCCTTCATACGCCGGAACCTGACGCCACGACAGCCGTTCGGTGTCAACCTGCTGTGCAACCTGCAGGACCCCGCACGGGAGACGGCCAACGTCGAGCTGCTGCTCGCGGAAGGGGTGCGTTTCATCGAGGCGTCCGCCTTCGTCAAGGTCACACCGGCCCTCGTCCGGTTCCATCTGAGCGGCCTGCGCCGAGGGCCCGGCGGCATCACACGTGACACCCGGATCCTCGCCAAGGTCTCGCGGCCGGAAGTGGCCCGCGAGTTCATGAAGCCCGCACCTGATGACATCGTCGCGTGCCTGCTCGCGGAGGGCCGGGTCACTCCGGAACAGGCCGCGTTGGCAAGGGATGTGCCGGTGGCCCAGGACCTCTGTGTGGAGGCGGACTCGGGCGGACACACCGATCGGGGTGTGTCCACGGTCCTGCTGCCGTCGATGCAGAGCCTGCGCCGCGACATGGTGAGGGAACACGGCTACTCGGAGAAGATCCGTCTCGGCCTCGCCGGGGGGATCGGCACGCCGCATGCCGTTGCCGCCGCCTTCACGATGGGCGCGGACTTCGTCATGACCGGTTCCATCAACCAGTGCACGGTGGAGGCCGGGATCAGCGATGCGGTGAAGGACCGGCTGCAGGACATCGACGTCCAGGACACGGATTACTGCCCGGCCGGCGACATGTTCGAGATCGGCGCACTGGTTCAGGTCCTGAAGAAGGGGGTGCTCTTCCCCGCCAGGGCCAACAAACTGTCCGCCCTCTACAAGGCCCATGAATCCTGGGAGGACATTCCGGAGGGCACCCGACGGCAGATTCAGGCCACGTACTTCAAGAAGAGCGTCGACGATGTCTGGCAGGAGACCCGGGAGTACCTGGAAAGGACGGGTCGGATCGCGGAGATCGAGCGCGCCGAGCGCAGCCCGAAGCGCAGGATGGCGCTCATCTTCCGCTGGTACTACGGCTACAGCAGCCGCCTGTCCTTCTCCGAACCCGAGCGCGATCCGGCGAACGTACAGGTCCACACCGGCCCCGCACTGGGCTCCTTCAACCAGTGGGTGAAGGGAACCCCGCTCGTCGACTGGCGGAACCGGCATGCGGACCGGATTGCGGCCGACCTCATGCGGGAAGCCTCGTCGATCCTCGCGGAGCGCTTGCATGCGCTTACGTGAAGGAGCTCTCCCCGCCCAGCACAAGCAGTTCAGCAACCATCGCCAACAGACTTCGAACGATGAGAAGGGATTCTCCATGAGGGCGTATGTCTTCCCCGGGCAGGGATCGCAGCGGAAGGGAATGGGCGGTTCACTCTTCGACGAGTTCGAGGAGCTGACCCGGGCCGCCGACGCGATCCTGGGTTACTCCGTCAAGGAACTCTGCCTGGAGGACCTCAACGGCCGGCTCAACCAGACCCAGTTCACGCAGCCGGCGCTCTACGTGGTGAACGCCCTGTCCTACTACAAGAAGATCCGGGAGACCGGACAGGTCCCGGACTTCGTGGCCGGACACAGCCTGGGGGAGTTCAACGCGCTCCTGGCAGCCGAATGCTTCGGCTTCGAGACGGGCCTGCGCCTGGTGAAGAAGCGTGGCGAGCTGATGGGGCAGGCGTCCGGCGGGGCCATGGCTGCTGTCCTCAATGCCTCGGAGAAGGAGATAAGGACGATTCTGGAGCAGAATCGGCTTACCTCCGTCGACCTGGCGAACTACAACACGCCCTCCCAGATCGTGATTTCGGGGCGGGCCGAGGACATCAAGGCCGCGCAGCCGCTCTTCCAGACGGGGAACCACCTCTTCGTACCCCTGAACACGAGCGGCGCCTTCCACTCCCGCTACATGGAGTCGGCCCGTGCCGATTTCGCTGAGTTTCTGGCGGACATACCCTTCTCCGCACCTCGAATACCGGTGATCTCGAACGTGACGGGGCGACCGCACGATAACCGCCGCGTGAAGGAGTTTCTGACGCGGCAGATCGTCAGCCCGGTGCGGTGGACCGACATCGTGGAATACCTGCTCAGCCATGAGGGAATGGAGTTCGAGGAGGTCGGGTACGGCAACGTCCTGACCAAGCTGGAGAAGAAGATTCGCAGGGAGCTTCCGGACTTGCGGAAGAATGCAGTGCAGGTCGAGGAAAAGGTGATCCCCTCGGCGGCTGAACTGGTTCGGCAGTGGAATGAGAAGCATGCGGTCGGCACCCGCGTCAGGTCCACCACCGGCGACTACGAAAACCTGAGGACCGCCACCGAGGCGACCGTTCTCTTCGGGCACCGTGCAGCCATCTACATGAGCGGGTACCGAGGGTACTTCGACCTCAAGGAAATCGAGCCCATCAACTGAGCAGTAAGGATCTCTAGTTGACCGGGAAGACCCCAGGGAGAAATTGATGACGACCGTCGGAATCGAAGCACTCAACGTCTTCGCAGGCACCTGCCACGTCAATGTGGAGAAGCTGGCGATCCACCGCGGACTTGACACCGCGAGGTTCGACAACCTGCTCATGAAGGAAAAGACCGTTGCGCTGCCTTATGAGGACCCGGTGACGTTCGGTGTGAACGCCGCCAAGCCTCTCATCGATGCCCTGTCCCCCCAGGAGCGGGACCGCATCGAGCTGGTCATCACCGCGACCGAGTCGGCCTTCGACTTCGGCAAGTCCATGAGCACCTACTTCCACAACCTGCTCGGACTGAACCGGAACTGCCGTCTCTTCGAGATCAAGAACGCCTGCTACTCGGGTGTGGCGGCTCTGCAGACGGCGGCGAACTTTGTCCTCGCGCAGACCTCGCCGGGCGCGAAGGCCCTGGTCATCGCCACCGACATCACGCGCTTCATGGTGGCCGAGGGCGGTGACGCACTCTCGGAGGACTGGTCGTTCGCCGAGCCGAGCGGCGGTGCGGGTGCCGTGGCGATGCTCGTCAGCGACATCCCGCACGTCTTCCAGATCGACGTCGGCGCGAGTGGCTACTACGGCCACGAGGTGATGGACACCTGCCGTCCGCTGCCCGACAGCGAAGCGGGCAACGCGGAGCTTTCGCTGCTGTCGTACCTCGACTGCTGCGAGAACGCGTTCCTGGAGTACCAGCGGCGCGTCGGCGACGCGGACTTCGTCGACAGCTTCGGCTACCTGGCGTTCCACACGCCCTTCGGCGGGATGATCAAGGGGGCGCACCGCAACCTGATGCGCAAGCTCCAAAAGGCGCGCCCGGCGGCGATCGAGGAGGACTTCCGGCGCAGGATGCAACCGGGCCTGACCTACTGTCAGCGCGTCGGCAACATCATGGGTGCCACGACGATGCTGTCGCTCGCCAGCACGATCGACAACGCGGATCTCTCGGCCCCTCAGCGCGTCGGCGTCTTCTCCTACGGCTCCGGCTGCTGCTCCGAGTTCTTCAGCGGCGTGGTCCGGCCGGACAGCCAGGACCGGCTGCGCGGGCTCGCCATCGAGAAGCACCTGGACCAGCGGTACGAGCTGAGCATGGACGAGTACGACACCTTGCTCAGGAACAACCACGTGGTGAAGTTCGGCACCCGCAACGTCGACCTCGACACCACCATCGTGCCGGGCGCCAGGACGGCGCTCGGCAAGGAACTCCTGTTCCTGAAGCGGATCGACGAGTTCCACCGGGAGTACGAGTGGGTCTCCTGAACGCCGCCGAGTACGACACGGTCAAGGTCAGGTTCGAGAACGAGATCTGCTTCCTCCAGATCCACCGTCCCGACGCCGACAACTCGATCAACGTCCGCCTGGTCGAGGAGTGCACCAGCGTCGTTCGTTTCTGCGAGGAGCACGCCAAGGTCCTCGTTCTCGAAGGCCTGCCCGACGTGTTCTGTTGGGGCGCCGACTTCCGGGAGATCAGCTCCCAGGAGGACGGCAGCAGCCATGAACAGTCGCACGCCGGGGCGTTGTACGACCTGTGGCTCGCGCTGGCCCACGGCTCGTTCGTCTCCATTGCACATGTCCGGGGCAAGGTCAACGCCGGAGGTCTGGGGTTCGTGGCCGCGTGCGACATCGTCCTGTGCGAGGACAGGTCGGTGTTCAGCCTCTCGGAGCTGCTCTTCGGCCTCATGCCGGCGTGCGTGATGCCCTTCCTGATCAGGAAGGTCGGCCCGGCGAAGGCCAACTACATCACACTGACCACGCAGCCGTTCACCGCCGAACAGGCGGTGAACTGGCAGCTGGTGGACGCCAGCGACAAGAACAGTCAGAACCTGCTGCGTAAACACATTCTGCGCCTCCGGTATCTGCCCAAGAGTGGAGTGGCTCGCTATAAGAAGTACCTGCGGAATCTCGACAGCACACTGGTCTCGGCCCGCGAGAAGGCCGTGGATGCAAATCGGGAGGTGTTCTCCGACAAGGAGAACCTGCAGAAGATAGCGCGTTATGTGGAAACTGGCCAGTTTCCCTGGGAGGGGGAGTAGAACATGCAGGGCGCAGCGCCCGTGGACTACCAGGAGATCGGTCCCCACATCGTGCAGATCACGATGCAGGACAAGGTGCACAAGAACACCTTCTCCGACCAGCTCATCATGGGCCTGAGTGAATCCTTTGAAAAGGCAAAGGCCAATGAGCAGTGCAAGGTGGTGATCCTGACGGGCTACGGCAACTACTTTGCCAGTGGAGGCAGGAAGGAGAGCCTGCTGCAGATCCAGGAGCGGCGGATCAGTTTCACCGACTCCGACATCTATGGCCTGGCGCTCGACTGCCCGGTTCCCGTCATTGCCGCCATGCAGGGCCACGGTATCGGCGGCGGCTTCGCGATGGGCCTCTTCGCCGACTTCGTGATTCTCAGTCAGGAGAGCATCTACACGACGAACTTCATGAAGTACGGCTTCACGCCGGGCATGGGGGCGACTCTGATCCTGCCCAAGAAACTCGGATTCAGCCTGGCCGAGGAGATGCTGCTCTCCGCGGAGACCTACTACGGCCGTGACCTCAAGCAGCGTGGAGTTCCTTTCCCCGTGCTGCCACGGGCGGAGGTCCTCTCGCGTGCCGTCGAGTTGGCCGAGAGCATTGCGGAGAAGCCGAGAGTCTCACTCATCACCCTGAAGGACCACCTTGTGTCCGAACTCCGCGCGGAGCTTCCACGCTTCATCGAACGCGAAGTGGCGATGCACGAGAAGACCTTTCATCAACCCGAGGTTCGAGACCTCATCACATCCCAATACATAGAGGGTTAACAGAATGCCGAACCAGGACGTCTTCAACCGGATCGTGGAGAACACCCGCGAGGTCCTCCCGGAACTCGAGGACCACGGCTTCGTCCCCGACGACTCGCTGCGGGATCTGGGGGCCAACTCCATCGACCGGGCGGAGATCATCATGATGACGCTCGAGTCGCTCTCGGTCAGCATCCCGCTGATCGAGCTCGCAGACGCCAAGAACATCGGTGAACTCGCGGATCTCATCCATGGCAAGTCGAATTCCTGACCCGCGCGATGTCGTCGTCACGGGCCTCGGCGTCACCACCTCCGTGGGCCAGGGCAAGGACGACTTCATCGCCGCGCTGCTCGACGGCCGCCATGCCTTCGGCACCCTGCAACGCCCTGGGCGACAGGCACCGACCGGTTCCGGCGGCTCGGACGGCTCCCCGACCGCCTTTCTGGGGGCCGAGATCTCCGAGTTGGTCATGCCCGAGAGCATTGCGCCGAGAGTGCTGCGCACGGCGTCCTTCTCGTCGCGGGTCGCCCTGGCCACCCTCGACGAGGCCTGGCGCGAGGCCGGCCTGGAGGACGTCGATCCGTGTCGCATCGGTCTGGTGATCGGCGGATCCAACGTCCAGCAGCGCGAACTCACCCAGCTCCACGCTCGGTACGCCGAGCGGCCCGAGTTCCTGCGTCCCACGTACGGCATGGCCTTCATGGACACGGACCTGTGCGGGTTCTGCACGGAGGCGTACCCGATCCGAGGCTTCGCCCACACGCTGGGCGGGGCCTCGGCCAGTGGACTGCTGGCCGTGCTCCAGGCAGTGCGGGCGGTGCAGTCGGGTCAGGTCGACGTGTGCGTCGCCATGGGGGCGCTTATGGATCTCTCGTACTGGGAGTGCCTCGCGTTCAGGGCCATGGGGGCCATGGGGTCCAACCGGTATGCGGATGACGCGGCCGCCGCATGCCGCCCGTTCGACCTGAACAGGGACGGCTTCATCTTCGGTGAGGCATGCGGTGCGGTCGTCGTCGAACGGGAGGGCGGCCGCCGCCACCCCGCGCCGTACGCCCGCTTCCGTGGCGGTGGCACGGCGATGGACGGCAACAGGAACCCCAATCCCTCACTCGACGGCGAGATCGGTGTGGTCCGGGCGGCACTGCGGGAGGCAGGTCTGCCGCCGTCCGCAGTGGACTACGTCAATCCGCACGGCACCGGCTCGCCCACTGGCGACGAGATCGAGTTGGAGGCGCTGAAGCAGTGCGGCCTCACCCACGCCCGGATCAACACGACCAAGTCGATCACCGGCCACGGTCTGACCGCGGCGGGCGCGGTGGAGGTGGTCGCCACTCTGCTGCAGATGAGGGCGCAGAAGCTGCACCCCAGCCGAAATCTGCTGGATCTCATGGACCCGTCGTTCGACTGGGTCGGTCAGGAGGCGGAACCGTGCACGTTCGAGACGGCTGTCAGCCTCAGCATGGGCTTCGGTGGCATCAGCTCGGCGATCTGCCTGCAGAAATGCTGATTGCAGCCGCGCCCGTGGCCGCGCCCCGGACTCTTTGGAAGCAGCGATGACCCAACCAACCGTGTTCATGTACTCGGGCCAGGGCTCCCAGTACTTCCAGATGACACGCGAACTCTACGAGCGGCATCCGCGCTACCGGCTCTGGCTCGACCACTGCGACGACATCGCCTCGCCCATCCTGGGCAAGTCGCTGCTGGACACGGTCTTCGATCCGGATCGGCACAAGAGCGATCCCTTCGACTCGCTCGCGGACTCCAACGCGGCACTGCTCTGTGTGGAGTACAGCTTGACCCGGGTGGTCCAGGAGATGGGCCACCAGGCCGACTTCCTGCTCGGCTACAGCCTCGGGGAGATCACTGCGGCCGTGGTCGCCGAGGTCTTCTCACTGGAGCTCGGTATCTCCTTCGCCGTGGAGTTCGCGCGGCTGCTCGCGCAGGAGACTCCGCGTTCCGGCATGCTGGCGATCGTCGGCTCGCCGGAACTCGTGGAAACCCGTGCGGCCCTGTTCGCCGGCTGCTGGGTGACGGGCCGCAACTTCGACGGCAACTTCGTGGTCAGCGGGCTGCTGGAGGACATCGAGGAGGCCCAGCGCGCCATGGAACGTGAGGGCATCCTGTGCCAGCGGTTGCCCGTGAACTACGGCGTGCACACGGAACTCATCGACCCGGTCAGGGACAAGGCCCGCAGTCTCCTCGGCACCCTGGGCTTCTCCCCGCCGCGCATTCCGATCGTCTCCGCTGCTTCGGCGGGCCTGGTCGACGCCGTGTCGACCGACGGACTGTGGGCCGCGATGCGAAATCCCGTGGAATTCAGGGAAACCATCGACAAGATGACCTGCGAGCAAGACCTCACATTTATCGACCTCGGTCCCAGCGCAACACTCGCGACATTTGTCAAGTACATCCTTCCGTCGGATGGCGGCTCTGTGCAGCTGAGTACCGTGAACCGCTTCGGTAACGACATCAAATCGATGGACGAATTTCAGCAGAAGATGGCCTCGATACGAGGCTGAAAAGACGAGACGTGGTCCTGGAAGGGAAACCGGTCATGGCAGCGCAGAAGAGCATCAGAACATATGAGGGGGCCACCGCGATCGTCACGGGTGGCGCGTCGGGCATCGGCCGCGCGCTTGCCGAGGCCCTTGCGGATCGAGGCTGCGAGGTCGTCCTGGCCGACCTGCAGATCGAGCAGGCCGAAGAAGTGGCCGCGGCGATCCGGGCAGCCGGCGGCAGGGCCACGGCGGCCTGGCTGGACGTCACCGACTACGCGGGGTTCGAGCAGTTGGTCCAGGACACGGTCAACCGGACCGGGCGCCTGGACTATCTGTTCAACAACGCCGGCATCAGCCACGGCATGGGCGCGGGAGCCCGGCACTACCGCATCGAGGACTGGCGCCGCGTCATCGACGTCAACCTCGGCGGCATCGTCAACGGCGTCCAGGCCACGTACAACGTGATGATCGAGCAGGGCTTCGGTCACATCGTGAACACCGCTTCCATGGCGGGCCTGGTTCCGAGCCCCGGAACCACGTCCTATGTGACCACCAAGCATGCCGTCGTCGGCCTGTCGAACAACCTGCGTGCCGAGGCCGCACAGCTGGGAGTGCGCGTGAGCGTGCTGTGTCCCGGCGTCATCCGGACCCCGTTCATCGAGGGGGGCAGGTACGGCCGCGAGGTCGACGGGGTGACCGGCGAGCAGTCCCGGAAGATGTGGGAGGAGAAGAAGCCGATCGCCCCGGAGGACTTCGCCAGGAAGGCACTCGACGGGGTCGCCAAGAATCAGGGGATCATCGTGGTTCCCGCCTTCTGGAAGCTCTTCTGGTGGCTCTTCCGCGTGTCGCCGTCGTTGTGCCTCAACATCGCGACGAAGAACTTCAAGGACCTGGGGCGTAGCGCCGCTCCCGGTGGAGGAAGAGGAGAGGGGAGCGTTGCTGTCGACGCAGAGAAATAGCGGCACCAATGCACGACGAAAAAATGATACGAGAGAGTGGGGACACCTTGTCGACCAGTAGTGGACGCTCGGCACCGATCGAAATCAACCAGGCAGAGTTCGAGCAGGATCCGCATGCGCTGTACGACCTCCTGAGGGTCGAGGCACCGGTCTGCGAGGTGATAGCTCCGGGCGGCCTCAGGGTGTGGCTTGTCACCCGCTACGAAGACGCAAGGGCCGCACTGACTGACCCCCGGCTGTCGAAGAACGTCGAGGTCGGCCAGAAGGTGATCGAGAAGAACACCACGGGTGAGCTCAAGGCGATGTTGTTCGCCACCCAGTTGTCGGCGCACATGCTGAACACCGACCCGCCGGACCACACCCGCCTGCGGAAACTGGTCAACAAGGTCTTCACCGCACGCGCTGTGGAGCGGCTGCGGTCCCGGATCGAGGAGATCGCTGCCGAACTGCTCGACGCGATGGAGGGTCAGGATCAAGTAGATCTGATGCGCGCCTTCGCCTACCCTCTGCCGATCGCCGTGATCTGCGAGTTGCTCGGCGTTCCGGCGCTGGACCGGGACCGGTTCCACGGCTGGGTCGCCGCTCAGCTGTCCGGGGATCCCGAGCGGATCCAGGAGGCTGCGCCGGCACTGCTGGGGTACCTGCACGAACTGGTCGAGAGCAAGCGGATCAACCCTGCCGAGGACCTGCTCACGGGTCTGGTGAACGCCAGCAACGACGGTGAGAAGCTGAACGCCCAGGAGCTGGTGTCCATGGCCTTCCTGCTCCTGGTCGCCGGTCACGAGACGACCGTGAATCTCATCGGCAACGGAATGTTCGCCCTGCTGCGACACCCCGACCAGTTCGCCGCACTGCGTTCGGATCCTTCCCTGCTGCCTGGGGCGATCGAGGAATTCCTGCGCTACGAGGGGCCGGTCAACACAGCGTCGCTTCGGTACACCACCGAACCAGTCGAGTTGGGCGGAGTCGTCATCCCGGAACACGAGCTGGTTGTGGTCGCCCTCGCCTCGGCCAACCGGGACGGCGCCCAGTTCGTCAACGGCAGCCAGCTGGACATCACCCGCAAGGCGGGCGGAAATCTGGCATTCGGGCACGGCATCCACTATTGCGTAGGCGCACCCTTGGCCCGACTTGAGGCGGAGATCGCGTTCAGTCGTCTATTTGATCGGTTCCCGGACATTCAACTGGGCGGCGATCCGGCCTCCTTCCGCTGGCGGCCCGGCACGGTGCTCCGCGGGCTGGAGACCCTGCCTGTGCGGCTGAGTGCCGAGCAAGGCTGAACCCAGCCCCCCCGTGACCGGCGGGGCCGGCCCAGCTCGGCCGGCCCCGTTGGCGTGCTGCGTGCACAGTCGGCAGCTCGGTCATCATCGGACACGCGCCGGCCACGGCTCTGCCTACTGATCCAGAGGAGCCGACCCGGATCGGGCGAGCCTGAAGCCGAGGTCGTCGATCCGGAACGTCGGGTGGCTCTTGCGTCGGCACGACGCTCTGCACGCCCGTGGTGGGTCGTAGGCACCGCCGCCGCGGAACACGCGGTACGGGCCGTAGACCTTGGGGTCGTAGACGTCCCAGCACCACTCCCACACATTGCCGATCAGGTCGTAGAAGCCCCAGTCGTTCGGCTGCCGGGTGGCGACGTCGTGCACTTCATCGCCGGAGTTGCCGCGGTACCAGGCGATTTCGTCGAGATCGCCGTATCGGACGTCCTGACTGCCTGCCCGGCACGCGTACTCCCATTCCGCTTCGCTGGGGAGGCGGTAGCCGTCCGCCTCCCAGTCGCAGACCACGTCCTGGGCGTCGGGGTCGTTCCCCGTCGTGTAGCAGGGCTGAAGTCCGTCGGCTTCCGAGAGGAGGTTGCAGAACCACACGGCGTCATTCCAGGAGACGTCGGTCGCCGGCTTGTGCGCTTCCGCCGGATCCCCCGCCGGCCTGTCCAGTACGGCGGCATAGAGCTCCCTGGTCACCGTCACGGAAGCAAGCCGAAAGGCCGCGACCTCCACCCGCCAATCCGTCATCGTTCCCTCGTCCCGCAGGGTGATCGCTCCAGCGGGAAGGCTGATCATGGGCTCGTCGGACAACCGGCGCAGCGCCGGTGCAAGGCTCATCAGGGCTCTCGTCCAATTGATCGGTATGTGGGTTTCCACGCGGCTTCGCCCGCTGCGGCCACGCATGAGGGTGAAGGGGCTGTCAGTGCGATCGCGGTGACGATGAAGCCGTCGCGGCAGAGCCAGCGGCCGCTGAACAATTCCAGACGTTCACCGTCGGCGACCGGTCCCGGAACGAGTACGCGTCCGGAGAACGTTTGTGATTCGAGTTCGAAGTCGATTTCTGCCTCGTCGAAGCCGAGTTCGCGCTCGGCGAGCGGATACCAGGTCTTGAACAATGCCTCTTTGGTACTGAACAAGAGGCGGTCCCAGCAGATTTCGGGGGCGAGGTCTGCCAAGCCCTCGATCCGGGCGCGCTCCTGGGGCAACGAGGTGAACTCCAGCAGGCCCTCCGGCAGCGGCTCATTGGGCTCGGCGTCGATGCCGAGTCCCAGAAAGTCGGAGGAGCGACCCACGGCGGCGGCACGGTATCCGGGACAGTGGGTCATGCTGCCGACGATGCCCCCAGGCCACTGCGGTGCGCCACGCTGACCTGCCAGTACGGGCGCGGGTGGTACCCCCAGCCCGCTCAGGGCGCGCCGTGCGCACATACGGACGCTGGCGTACTCCCGCCGGCGCTTCGGCAGGGCGCGTGCGATGGCGGCAGCTTCCTGCGGATACAGCGCGGACACGGCTGAATCGTAGTCGGTGAATGTATGAGCGGTACTGCCGGGCGGCGGTATCAGTTCATCGATCACGACGGTTCCGTAACCTGTTGCGCTTCACGGTTCAGGCGATGGCCTGAAGGCGGGCGTCGAGGGCCTCGACATCGGGAAGGAACCAGACGTGGTTGGACATGTTGCTCTCATGGACAAGAGCCCGGAGCGCAGAACTCGCCTCCAGGTGGCGGGTGATGTCACCGATGACGGCAAGACGAAGCCGGTAGTTGACGAATTTCTGCATGATTTCACCGGCGAAGCGCGAGCCCAGTGAGAAGAATTGCTCGTCCAGTCGTTCTGCGGGAACGGCCACGACCTCGGCACCGAGGTACACCGAACCGACGAGGTCGAGCCCGTCCTGCATCGTGCTTACACGAGGTCCGGCCGGATCGCACATCAGCACCTGCACGCCATTGCGCTCCT
This sequence comes from Streptomyces sp. NPDC030183, assembly GCF_055573455.1. Classification (NCBI taxonomy): domain Bacteria; kingdom Bacillati; phylum Actinomycetota; class Actinomycetes; order Kitasatosporales; family Streptomycetaceae; genus Streptomyces; species Streptomyces sp. NPDC030183. Next base: position 140,410 of record NZ_JBVIBK010000012.1, on the reverse strand, counting down.
GCACTACATCCGGCACCGTTGACCTCCAACTTGGCTGACGTGAATCTCTGTTGATCAGACTTCACGTTACAGCTCTGGTCCAGTCAAGGCTGATCGCTCCGGATGATATCGGTCAAGATCTTTTTACTGTTCGGGGCCGAACCCGTCCTCCCGGCGGCATGGCCACGGCATGGGCCCGGACGGCTCTGTGGTGACGGTCAGCGCGGCATCGGCCCGGACAGCATCGGGGAGTAACAGCCGGACCCGGACCTCGTCCCCTGGGCTGATCACGGTCGTTCTTCGATGTGGTGCGCCGGGCGCGCTGGGTGCCGCTCTCGGGCGTTACCCGCAGCTCAGGGGGATCGTGGTCGTCGGCCGTGTGAGGGCTGCCTCGCCCGTGGCGGGTGAGGCAGCCGCAAGGCTTCTGAGCTGGGATGGAGGGTGGGGAACGGTCGTCGTCCGGGTGATGGCGGTGGCGTTCCCGGCCTACTCGGCGAGGAGGACACCGTGAAGCAGTGGCGGGCTCTGATCGTCCTCGGGACGGCGCAGTTCCTGATGGTGCTGGACACGTCCGTCATGAACGTCTCGATCAGTCAGCTGGTCGAGGACTTCGACACCGAGGTCACGGCCATCCAGGCCGTGATCACCCTGTACGCGCTGGTCATGGCCGCCTTCATGCTCATCGGGGGGCGCCTCGGGGACATCCTCGGGCGGCGCCGTGTCTTCCTCCTGGGTCTCGTCGTCTACGCCACCGGGTCGGCCCTGACCGCCCTGGCGCCCTCCCTGTGGGTCCTCACCCTGGGCTGGTCCGTCATCGAGGGGATCGGGGCCGCTCTGGTGCTGCCGGCCATGGCGGCCCTCGTCGCCGAGTCCTACCGGGGGCCCGACCGGGCCGTCGCCTACGGCGTCATCGGCGGACTCGCCGGTGCCGGCATCGCGGTCGGCCCGCTGCTCGGCGGCTGGGTCACCACGTACCTCACCTGGCGCCTGGTCTTCGCCGGCGAGGTGGTCGTCGTCGTGGTCGTCCTCTGCTTCCGCCGGGTGATCGCGGACGTCCCGCGGACCGGGCCGCGCCCCAGGCTCGACGCCGTCGGCGCGACCCTCTCGGCCGCCGGACTCGCGCTGGGCGTGCTGGGCGTCCTCCAGAGCGGCACCTGGGGATGGGTGGAGCCCCGGAACCCGCCCTTCACGATCCTCGGGTTCGCGCCCACCCTGTTCGTCGTCGCCGCCGGAGTGGCCGTACTGGCCTTCTTCCGGCACTGGGAAGGGCACCGGGAGCGCGAGGGCCGCGACCCCCTCGTGCATCTGTCGCTGCTGGGCGTGCCCGCCCTGCGGTCCGGCCTGATGACGCTGGTGAGCCAGAACCTCATCCTGCTCGGCCTGTTCTTCACCATCCCCTTGTATCTCCAGGTGGTCCAAGGGTTCGACGCCTTCCAGACGGGACTGCGGCTGCTCCCGGTGTCCGTCACCATGCTCGTGGCGTCCACCGTCGCCGCCCGGCTCGGACGGCTCGTGGGGCCGCGCCGCATGGTCCGGCTGGGCCTGGCCGCGCTCGTCGGGGCCGTCGTATGGCTGCTGGCCACCATCGATCCCGTCATCGACGACGCGCAGTTCGCCTGCGCCATGGCCCTGCTCGGTATCGGCATGGGCATGCTCGCCTCGCAACTGGGGAACGTCGTCCAGTCCAGCGTGGACGAGGAGGAACGCAGCGAGGCCGGCGGTATGCAGTTCACCGCGCAGAACCTCGGCTCCGCCCTGGGCACGGCGCTCATCGGGTCGATCCTCGTCGGCGCGCTGGCCCATGCCTTCACCTCGCAGGTCGCCGACGACCCGCGCCTGTCCGAGGAGACCCGCGAGCGGACGGGCGTCGCCCTGCAGGCGGGGATCTCCTTCGTCCCCACCGACCAGGTGCGCTCGGCCGCCGAGCGGGCCGGACTGCCGCCGTCCGAGGTCGAGGCGCTCACCGACGCCTACGCCTCCGCCCAGCTGAACGGCCTCAAGGCGGCCCTCCTCGCGGCGGGCGGCATCACCCTCGCCAGCTACCTCGTCACACCCCACCTGCCGACGGGCCGAACCGGTCGCACGGGCGGGACCGGCCGAACGGGCCCGTCCCGTCGAACGGGCGGGTCGGGCCCGGTCGACGGAACGGGCCCGGCGGGACCGCCGGGCCCCGACACCCCGGCCGCCGGTACGCCCGGATCGACCCGCCGCTCATGAAGGGGGCTCCCATGTCCGAGAGCGACCGGACCACTACCGACGGGACCACTATCGACGGGACCACTACCGACGGGACCACTACCGACGGGACCACTACCGACGGGACCACTACCGACGGGACCACTGCCGACGGGACCACTACCGACGGGACCACCATCGACGCACAGACCACCGCGGCCTCCCCGCACCCCACAGCCCGGGGCAGGCGTGCCAAGCGGGCCGAGCGCCGGGCCCACGCCGACTACACGGGCGGCATCTACGGCTCCATGCTGGCGGCGTCCGTGGTACTCGGCGCCGGCACCCTGGGCTCCTTCCCGCGGCTGGAGATGGTGCTGCTGTTGCTGCTCACCGGCATCGTCTTCTGGATCGCGCACGTGCACGCCGTGCTGTTCGGGGAACGCCTCGCCCAGCGCACCCTGGACCACCGGGTCGTGCTGCGCGTGTGCCAGGAGGAGTGGCCGATCATGAAGGCCGCCGTCCCGCCGGCCCTGGCGGTGGCGGTCAGTCCGCTCCTCGGTCTGGGCGTCCAGGGCGCCGTCTGGCTTGCGCTCTGCGTCGCCCTGGCCGGGCAGGTCGGCTGGTCCGTGGCGGCGGCACGCTGGGCCGGCGCCTCCTGGCGTCTGGTCCTGATCGCCGCGTCCGTCAATGTGCTGCTCGGCCTGCCCATCATCTGTTTCAAGCTCTTCCTGAAGCACTGATCCGGGCCTCCGCCTCCACCGTCACGGGCGGTTCACCTGCTCGGGGTGAGGCCCCGGGGCACAGCGACCGGCACGATCGTCGGGTAGGGACGGAGTTCGCACCGGGCCGCCCGCGGGAGAACCGCTCATGCGCTACGAGATCCGCGTCGAGGGACATATGTCGGAGACGCTGACCAAGGCATTTCCGGAGCTTGAGCACGTGCTGATGTCCGGTCAGACCCTGCTGTTCGGTCACGTCGTCGACGAGGCACACCTGTACGGGCTGCTGGCGCGCTGCCGGTCGCTGGGACTGCGTGTGGTGGAGATGCGGCAACTGCCGGAATGACCCACACGGCCCGGCCTCATGGTGCACGGCCTCATGGTCGGCCCGGCCTCGTGGGGCACGGCCTCATGTCGAGGCGGGCGGTTCGTCGCCCCGTCGGCGGAGCCCCACCTGCACCGCGGTCGTCAGCACCCGCGCGGCGCCGCCCAGGATCAGGAACCCCACCACCATCTGGATCATGGTCGCCACGCGCCCCGTCTGCGAGCGGGCGGTGATGTCGCCGAAGCCGACGGTGGTGAACGTGGTCAGCGTGAAGTACAGGGAGTCCGTCCTGGTCAGACGCTCGCTGAAGGAGCCCGGCGTGGTGCGGTCCATCAAGTAGTACGTGGTGGCGAACAGCACCAGGAACACGACCAGGATCGCGGTGAGGGACTCGACGGCCCGCAGCCGGGGATACGGCGAGCGCGCGATGGCCCTGACCTGCCACAGGAACAGCAGCACGACCACGAGCAGACCGCACACGATCAAGGTCAGGGCGCCGCCGGTGCGGTACTCCTCCAGCGGCAGCAGGTAGTACGCGGAGAGCAGGCCGACGGAGACGACCACCGTACGGGTGACCGCCGCGGCCGTCGCCCGCCGTCGGAAACGGCGTTCACGGTCCCGGCGGGAGCCGCCCGCGCGGCCGTGACCGTCGTCTCCGCGTGTCTCAGGGGGATCACTCATCTCGGTTCCATCCTCTCCGCCGTACGGCCGGTGCGCGCCCCCGTCGGCCGGCCGGTGGGCATGAGGGAGCCCCCGCCCGCCGATTCCTCGGCCGGCCGTCACGCCGGTCGGGTCACCCGCCGCGGGTGACCCGGCGGTCGGCCGAACGGGGGACCCTGGCCGGGGCGGCCACCCCGTGACCACGGGCGCGTGAAACGCCCCGCGTGACAGTGCGAGGAGGACCTCCATGACCGCGCCGCACGACACCGCGTCGCTCTCCGGACGGCCGGCCGTCCCGGATTCCGCTGCTCACGATCCCAGCGGCCCGGACCCGGACCCCGACCCGGACCCCGCTCCCGACCCGGCGGGCCCGGAGCGGGCGGCTTCGTGAGTCATGGCCAGACGGCGTGCCCCGGGTGATCCCACCCGCCGCGGCAGGGCCGAACGGGTCGCGGCCGGGCTGCGTGCGGGCACCGCCGCCCGGCTTCTGCCGCTTCTGCCGCACCTGTCGGCCCTGAACGTGGTGGAGGGCGCCGTGCGGCTGGCCGCCCAGGCATTCGTCACGGCGCTCCCCCTGCTGATGACGGTGGCGGCGTTCGCGCCCGGGGCGGTGCAGGAACTGCTCGTCGATTCACTCCGCGCGGTCCTCGGGATCCGCGGTGACACCCTCGACGAGATGCGCCGGGCCTTCGCCGCGACCGGCGCGACCCGGGACAGCGTGGGCGCCGTCGGGGTGTTGATCACGCTCCTCTCCGCCACGGCCTTCAGCCGGGCGCTCCAGGCGGTGTGCGAGCGGTGCTGGCACCTGCCGCGGGCGCCCCTGAGGGCGGCGACGGTCTGGCACTGGCTGCTCTGGCTCGTGGTCTGGCTGGGCGTCCTGCTGTTCCAGGCCCCGCTGCGCGGCGGCTTCGGTCTGGGCGCCGTGACGGGGCTGGTCCTCTCCCTGGTGTCGGCGCCGCTGCTGTGGTGGTGGTCCCAGCACCTGCTGCTGGGCGGACGCGTGGGCTGGCGGGACCTGCTCCCCGGAGCCGTGCTGGCGGGCACGGGCACGGTGGTGCTGAGCTGGGCGGCCCGTCTGTTCATGCCGGCGGCCATGCTGCGCAGCCTGGAGGAGTTCGGTCCGCTCGGACCGGTCTTCACGTTCATGTCCTGGCTGATCGCGGTCTTCCTGGTCGCCGTGTCCGGTCTGGCCCTGGGCCCGGTGGTCGCGTCCAGCGCCTGGTACCGGGCGGCCGGCCTCCCGCGCCGCCGGGCCCCGGACCAGGAGTGAGCCGGTGGGCCACCGGTCCGGTCCGGCGACGCGGCTTCACCCTTCTCGGGTGAGGACGCGCCGTCCCCATCGTGCGCACGCTGAGGGGGCAAGGCCAGGCATGACTGCCCGGCACAGGCAGGACGGAGGAGTGACATGAGCGGGCCGACCTATCTCGCGTACGACTATCCACTGCTGAGCGCCTTCTGGACGATGCTGGTGTTCTTCCTGTGGATCATGTGGTTCGTCCTGCTGTTCCGGGTCATCGCCGACATCTTCCGTGACGACGAACTCAGCGGCTGGGCCAAGGCGGGCTGGCTGGTGTTCGCCATCGTCCTGCCCTTCCTGGGCGTCTTCGTCTACGTGGTCGCCCGTGGCAAGGACATGGGACGCCGCGAGGTGGCGCAGGCACGGGCCCAGCAGCAGGCGTTCGACAGCTACGTCCGTGAGACCGCCGCCGGCGCCGGTGGCCGGTCCACCAGCGTCGACGAACTCACCCGGCTGTCCGAGATCCGCGCCCGCGGTGACATCACCGACGACGAGTTCCGCCGGGCCAAGGAACTGGTGCTGAGCGGCTCGGGCACCCCCGAACGCTGACTCACGTCCCCCCACTCCTCCGGTCGCCGACCGCGCCCGGAGCCGACACGAAACGAGGCAGCAGAATGGCAACCACACACCACACCCGCCCCACGCGCGAGCACTCCGCCAAGCAGGGATGGGCCGCCGGACTGACGGCGTTCGCCGCCGTCATGCTCCTGATCGCAGGTGTCCTCGACGTCCTGCGCGGCATCTCGGCGATCGCCGAGGACGACGTCTTCGTCGCCACCCGCAACTACGTCTACGAGTTCGACCTCACCAGCTGGGGCTGGATCCACCTGATCCTGGGGGCCGTCGCCCTGATCGTGAGTGCCGGCCTGTTCCAGACGTCCACGTGGGCTCGCGTCGCGGGCGTGGGGATCGCCTCGCTCATCATCATCGCGAACTTCCTCTCGCTGCCGTACTACCCGGCGTGGTCGATCGTGATGATCGCGCTGTCCGGGTTCGTCATCTGGGCCCTGTGCGTGGTGCGCAGGGACGACTCCCTCACGTCGAGCGACATGTGAGAGGAGGAGGTGGGGAAGGGCACGGCAGGAACGGCCGTGGCTCCGCGTCGAGGAGACCGGCCGGTCCCGCCGGCCAGCGGCCCGAGGGGGGACCTGGCCGGGAAGCACACCGGTCAGGGCCCCGCCGGCCCACTCATGACCGTCGGCCCGCGAGACCCCCTCGGGGCCACGGCAGGCCTCCGCGAACCGCCCCTCGCCACGCCCGGAACGCCAGAAAGGCGGAGATCCATGTGCCGGTGGCTTGCCTACTCGGGGACACCCGTGCTGCTCGACACCATCCTGTACCGGCCCGCGCACTCGCTGATCGACCAGAGTCTGCACGCGCGGATGGGTGTGGAGACGACCAACGGTGACGGATTCGGCGTCGGCTGGTACGACACGTCGCCGCACACCGACGACACACCGGCCATCTTCCGGGACGTCGGACCGGCTTGGAGCAACCGGAATCTGCGGGAGATCGCCGACCACGTCCAGTCCCCGCTGTTCTTCGCCCACATCCGGGCGACCACCGGCACGGCGGTGCAGCAGACCAACTGCCATCCGTTCCGGCACGGCCGCTGGATGTGGATGCACAACGGCGCGATCGCCGAGTTCCACCGCATGCGCCGGGACCTCGCGCTCGTCGTGGACCCGGAGCTCTTCCTCGACATGGAGGGGTCGACGGACTCCGAGATGATGTTCTACCTGGCGCTCACCTTCGGCCTGGAACAGGACCCGCCGGGCGCCGTCGCCCGGATGGCGGGCCTGGTGGAGCGGGTCGGCCGCGACCACGGGGTGGAGTTCCCGCTCCAGATGACGGTCGCCGTCACCGAGGGGCGGCGGCTGTGGGCCTTCCGCTACTCCAGCCAGGGCGCCTCCCGCTCGCTGTACTACAGCACCGACGTGGAGACGCTCCGGTCGCTCCACCCCGACGTGGCCTTCCTGCGCGGGATCTCCGACGACACCCGGCTGGTCGTGTCCGAGCCCCTGGGTGATCTGCCCGGCGCCTGGAACGAGGTCCCGGAGAGCAGCTACGGCGTGGTGCAGCCGGGCGGCGACGAAATGCTCCGCTTCGCCCCGCTGCCCTGAACCCGCCGCTCAGCCCGTGTCCCGGGCGGCACGGTGTTCCGGGCGGCACGGACGAGGGCGTCGAAGAGGTTCTGCTGGGCCGGGTCGTCGGCGGCGGTGTCCTCCGGATGCCACTGGACGGCCGTGAACCAGCCACGCGCATCCGGCAGTTCGAGCCCCTCCACGGTGCCGTCCACCGCCGTGGCCGTCACCTGGAGACCCGCGCCGAGCCGGTCGACACGCTGGTGGTGGTAGCAGGACGCGTCGACCTTCTCGGCTCCCGTCGCCCGCGCCAGCTCCGACGCCGGGCGCAGGGTGACGGGGTGCACGACGTGCCGGTGCTCGCGCCCCGGGCCGCCCATGTCCTGCTCCAGGGTGCCGCCGAGGGCCACGTTGACGACCTGCAGGCCCCGGCAGACCGCCAGCAGCGGCAGCCCCAGGGCGAGCGTCTCCCGGGCGAGAGCGAGGTCGAAGGCGTCCTGTGTCTCGTCCACGTCGTAGACGGTGTCGTGGGTGTCGGCCGCGCCGTAGCGGTGGGGGGCGAGGTCGCCGCCGCCGGGCAGCAGGACACCGTCGAAGCGGGCGAGGCGGGCGGCCACGTCCCCGGCGGCGGGGTGGACACTCACCGGCTCGCCGCCGGCCCGCCACACCGCCTCGACCAGGGCGCGGGCGTTGACCTCGGCGGCGTAGCGGAGCGCGGACGTGGTGGCGGAGAAGCGGGCGGGGATCGCGATCAGTGGTCGTGCGGGGGCCGTCACAGCTGGATCCAGGTGGTCTTCAGTTCGTTGTACTTCTCGATGGCGTGCGCGGACTTGTCCCGGCCGTTGCCCGACTGCTTCATCCCGCCGAAGGGCACGGTGAGGTCGCCCTCCTCGTAGCAGTTGACCCAGACCGTCCCGGCCCTGAGCGCCCGCGAGACCTGGTGGGCGGTGGACAGGTCGGAGGTCCACAGGCCGGCGGCGAGGCCGTACTCGGTGGCGTTGGCCAGGCGTACCGCCTCGTCCAGGTCGTCGAAGGTCAGGACGGACAGGACCGGGCCGAAGATCTCCTCGCGGGCCAGGCGCATGCCCGGGTCCACCCGGTCGAAGACGGTGGGCAGCAGATAGCTGCCGCCGGTGGCGGCCAGGGTGCGTTCGCCACCGGTGAGCAGCCGCGCCCCTTCCTGGCGGCCGGTGTCCACGTGGCCGAGTACGCGCTCCAGATGGGCCTCGCCGACCAGGGCGCCCATCTCGGTCGCCGGGTCGAGGGGGTCGCCGACGCGCAGGTCCCGGGCGCGGGTCACGATCGCCTCGGTGACGCGCTCGGCCACGGAGGCGTGCACCAGCAGCCGGGAGGGGGCGGTGCACATCTCGCCCTGGTTGAAGAAGATGCCCCAGGCGGCGGTGGCGGCGGCCTTCTCCAGGTCGGGGGCGTCGGGCAGGATGATGTTCGGCGACTTCCCGCCCAGTTCCAGCCAGACCCGCTTGAGGTTGGAGTCGGCGGCGTACCGCAGGAAGTGGCGGCCGACCGCGGTGGATCCGGTGAACGCCAGCACGTCCACGTCCGGGTGCAGCCCGAGGGCCCGCCCGGCGACCGGGCCGTCACCGGTGACGACGTTGAGGACACCGGGTGGCAGCCCGGCCTCGGTGGCGATCCGGCCGAGGAGCAGCGCGGACAGGGGCGAGTTCTCCGACGGCTTCAGGACGACCGTGCAGCCGGCGGCCAGTGCCGGGGCCACCTTCCAGGCGGCCAGCGTCAGTGGGAAGTTCCAGGGGACGACGGCGCCGACGACACCCGCCGGTTCCCTGGTGATCAGGGCGAGGGCGTCCGGGGCGGTGTGCGGGGACTCGTCGGTGAGCTTGTCGGCCAGTTGCCCGTACCAGCGGAACGTGTTGATCGCGGCCCGCAGTTCGATCGAGTACGCGTCCGTGATCGGCTTGCCCATCTCCAGGCTGACGGTGAGGGCCAGCTTCTCCCGGTGCTCTTCGAGGAGTTCGGCGGTACGCAGCAGGATCCGGCCGCGGTCGGCGGGGGCCAGCCGGGGCCAGGGCCCGGAGTCGAAGGCGCGGCGCGCGGCGGCCACGGCCAGATCGACCTCGGCGGGGCGGGCGTCGGCGACCTCCCGGAGAACCTGTCCGTCGCGGGGCGAGACGACCGTGAACGCGGTGCCCCCGCCCGGCTCGTCCGCCCCGTCGATGTGGTGGTGGGCGGGCAGGTCCAGGTCCTTGGCGCTGCGCAGGAGGTCGTCGTGGGTGAGGGCCGGCATCGGCTCTCCTCTTCTGAAGGGATGTGCGGCGGGGGCTCTGAAGGGATGTGCGGCGGAGCGGATCGACGGGAGCGGGCCGACGACGGCACCAGGGGAGTGGCGCCGCCGTGGGCCGCGGGGCGGGAGGCCGGATTCATCTGCCGGCGGTGTGGTCCCGCCGGGTCAGCCGGGCCGCGGCGAGTCCCAGGACCAGGACGACGGGCACGGTCAGTTGGAGCCAGACGGCGGTGGCGCGGTCGCCGCCGATCAGCGTGGTGAAGTTCTCGATGATCAGCCAGATCGCGGCGGCGATACCGAGCGCGCCCAGCACGGGGGCGATGAGCGTGTTCCAGGGCCGGGTATCGGCGCGTGAGCGGCGGAAGAAGACGACCACGGAGACCGAGGTCAGGAAGTACAGGAGCATGATCGCGAGGACGGCGACCCCGCTGAACCAGGAGAACAGCGTCAGCACCGGGTCCTTGCCGAGAAGCGCGAACGGGACGACGAGGGCCGCCGCGATCGCGGTCTGGACGGTGCCGGCCACCCAGGGGGAGTGGCAACTGTTGAGCGCGGTCAGACCCTGCGGCAGCAGACCCTCGCGGCCCAGGGAGAACAGATAGCGGTTGGCGGAGTTGTGGAAGGCGAGGATGCCCGCGAACAGTGAGGTGGCCAGCAGGATCGGCAGGACGTCGCCGGTCCACGCGCCGAACAGGTCCGCGATCGGGGCGAACACCCAGGACGCGGCGTCGCCGCTCTCCAGCGCCTTGCCCGCCTCGGCCGTCGCCCGCGACGCGCCGTGCGCGGAGACCAGCATCCAGGACGTGAAGGCGAAGAAGCAGGTGATGACGGCGACCGACACATAGGTGGCCCGGGGGACGGTTCTCTTCGGGTCCCGCGCCTCCTCGCCGTAGATGGCGGTGGCCTCGAAGCCGAACATCGACGCCACCGCGAACATCAGGGCCACACCGGGGGCGCCCTGGAGCGCCGCCTCCGGCGAGAAGCTGTCGGCGAAGCCGAGACCCTCCGGGCCCCCGCCCTTGAAGAAGGTGACCAGGGCGAAGGCGATGAGGATGCTGAACTCCGCGAGGACGAACACGGCGAGCACCTTGGCGCCCATCTCGATCCCGGCGGCGCCCAGCACCTGGACGACCGCCATGGTGACCAGCGCCCAGACCCACCAGGCGACACGCACGCCGGTGTAGTGCTCCACCAGGCCGCTCATCGTCGCGCCGTACAGCCCGTACATCGCGGCCTGGATCGCGCAGTACGCGAAGAGGGCGACCCCGGCGCTGCCGGAGCCCGTCGACCTGCCGAGCCCCTTGCCTATGTACGTGTAGAAGGCGCCGGCGTCCACGACGTGGCGGCCCATGGCGACGAAGCCGATGGAGAACAGCAGGACCACCACACCGGCGGCGACGTACGCGGCGGGGGCGCCGGTCCCGTTGCCGATGACGACGGCGATCGGCACGGCACCGGCGATGCCGGTCAGCGGGGCCTGGGCGGAAAGGACGAAGAAGAGGATGCCCAGGACGCCGAGGGAATCGGGCTTGAGCCTGCCTGCCGGGGAGGAACCTTGGGTGCTGTGCGGGGCGACCGCCGTCTGACTGTCCACTCGGATCACCTGTCGGGGACGGGGAGGGATGGATTCGTTTTGGGCCAAACGAGTTGCCTCATCGTGGGCTTGAACTATCCGTTTGACAAGGGGGCGGGGGCAAGATTTTCCAAGGGGTGGACAGCCCCCTCGCGCCCACCCCTGATCGTCGGTCCAGAACATGCCGAGGCCCCGGACACTCGGCGTCCGGGGCCTCGGAAAGCGCAGGTGGGAGCCCTACTCCTGGGCGTCCCCGGTGTCGGCGCGGCGGTCGTCGCCGTCGGCTTCGAGGAGCCGCAGCAGGGCGCGCAGCCGCTCCAGGGCGGCGTCCGTGACCTCCGGTTCGCCCAGCACCAGCTGGTGCAGCACCAGACCGTCGAGCGCGGCGAACACCAGGCGGGTCAGCGCCCGGTCCGTGCCGGCCGGCAGCATCCGGTCCAGCTCGCGCCGGGTGGCGTCGAAGTACTCGTCGTACAGCGCCCGGATCTGCGGCAGCAGCTCCGGGCTGCGGCGCGACTCCAGCAGCAGCTCGTACTGGAACGCCTGCCTGCCGGGGTCCGCCGTGACCATCTCCGACAGACCCGTCGAGAAGTCGGAGACCTTGCCGGTGCCCGGTTCGAGCGCGCTGACGCTCAGCGACGTGCGGATGGTGTGGGCGAGGGCCTCCTCGATCAGCGCGTCCCGCGAACCGAAGTGGTGGACGACGAGACCGTGGGTGACCCCGGCCTCCTCCGCGACGGCCCGGTAGGTGAGCTTGCGCAGTCCGCCCCGCGCCACCACCCGTACGGCGGCGTTCAACAGGGCCTCCCGCCCCTCGCCGTAGTGCAGGCGCTTGCGTGGCTTCCGGCTCTTGGGCGCGTCGGCGGAATCGGTCATGCCGGTGACCCTACCCGTAGGGTTCCGGCGCCTTCGGCGAAGGGCGTCAGCGCCGGGGCGGGCGGATCCCGCGGAACTCCCAGTCGCCGCCGAGCGCCGTGGACAGCACCTCCTCGGACTCGGTGGGCTGCGCGCCGACATCGGTACGGATCGGCGTGGGACCGGTGACGATGTGGTTGGTGAGCCGTCCGAGGCCCTCCACCTCGACCTCGACGACGTCACCGGGCTGAACGGGCCGGGAGTTGGCCGGTGTCCCCGACAGCAGGACGTCGCCCGGGTACAGGGTGATGGTGCGGGCGATGTCGGCGACGAGGTAGTGCATGTCCCACTGCATCTCGTCGGTCGAACCGTCCTGCACGACCTCGCCGTTGACGTACGTCCGCAGGCTCTTGCCGCGGAAGTCCCAGTCGGTGACCAGTCCCGGACCGAGCGGGCACAGGGTGTCGGAGCCCTTCACCCGGAGCATGGAGCCGGCGTCGGTGTCACGGAAGTCGTGCAGCCCGTAGTCGTTGGCGACGGTGTAGCCGGCGATGTACGCGCCGGCCTCGTCCGGGGAGATGTTCCGCGCCGTCCGCCCGATGACGATGGCGACCTCGCCCTCGTAGTTGAGCCACTTGCAGCCCTCGGGGCGGACGATCGCGCCCTGGTGGGCGTTGAGGGCGGAGGTCGGCTTGTGGAAGTACGTGGGTGTCGCCGGCAGCTCGATCCCGAACTCGTCGACGCGGCTGCGGTGGTTGAGGTGGACGGCGATCACCTTCGAGGGCACGACCGGGGGCAGGTGGTGCGCCCCGTCGGCCTTGACGCGGCGGCCGTCCCCGGCGACCAGTTCGTCACCGTCGACGGTGACCTGGACGGTGGCGCCGTCGAGCAGGACGCGGCGGTACTCAGGCATGGGCGGACTCCTGTACGGGGGTGTGGGACGCGGTCCAGCCGTCGGCGGGCCGGTCGAACCAGAGGTGGACCTGACCGGTGCCGACGGAGTTCTCGTACTCGCCGTACTGCCGGGCCCTGGCCGCGCAAGCCCGCTCGCCGAGGGCGCCGGCCATCATCAGGTAGTGGAAGAACTTCGCCTCCGGCCTGTACTTCCAGAACTCGTCCATGGTGTCGAGGACTCGGTCGTGGCGTCCCTCCTTGAACCAGGCGATCCGCTCCTCGTCGGCCGCCCGCGCCTGCGGGGTGAAGATGTGTGCCGGGTCGCTGGACTCGTGGTCGCGCAACTCCCTGAGCGGCCAGAACGTGTGCGAGAGGGCGCCCGAGGCGATCAGCAGCACCCGGCGGCCCGGGGTGGCGGCGATGCCGTCGGCGAGCGCCCGCCCCAGCCGCAGATGGTCCTCCATGTCGCCGGTCTGGCAGACCCCGATGGTCACCCAGCGCTTGTCGGGCAGCCCTTCGCCGAGGAACTTCCACAGGTTGACGGTGGCGTAGTAGATCGGCAGGTACTCGTCGTCGATCGCGGTGATCCAGGTGCCGTGCTTGTCCGCGAACTTCTCGATGTGGTAGGCGAGTTCGGGGTCGCCGGGGAAGTCGTACGGCATCCGGCACATACCGCGCGGCAGTTCCTCGGAGGTGAACAGCCCCGCCCGCCGCCGCTGCGCGGTCACCACGAACTCGACGGTGGTCGCCCAGTGCGAGTCGAGGACCACGACGGTGTCGTAGTCGTCCCGCTCGAAGACGTCCGCGCGGAGCTGCTGCAGGCCGGTGACGAGGGTGATCTCCTTGCCCTCGTTGAGCTCCAGCCGGTCCTCCTTCGGCAGCACGATGGTGGGGACGTGGGCGAGGAGGCCCGCCCCGACGATCTCACCCATGGTTGTTCCATCCGTTCGGTGCGGTGACCGTGTTCTTCAGGTCGCAGTAGAAGTCGAAGCTCCAGGTGCCGCCCTCGCGGCCCACCCCGGACTGGCGGGAGCCGCCGAAGGGCGCCCGGAGGTCGCGTACGAAGAAGCAGTTGACCCAGACCGTGCCCGCGACCAGCCGTGCGGTGACCCGCTCGGCGCGGGCCGGATCGCCGGTGGCGAGGGTGGCGGCCAGCCCGAAGCGGGTGTCGTTGGCGAGTCGGACGGCCTCGTCCTCGTCGGCGAAGGTCTGGAGGGTGAGGACCGGCCCGAAGACCTCCTCCTGCACGATCTCCCAGTCCTGGGCCACCTCCGTGAGCAGGGTCGGCGCGTAGTACTGCCCCTGCTTCCGGTGCCCGCCGATGACCGCCCGCGCCCCGGCCGCCAGGGCCCGCTGGACGAACCCGTCGATCTTCTCCAGCTGCCGGGGGTGGATGCTGGGCCCGATGTCGGTGGTCTCGTCCCGGGGATCGCCCTGCTTCAGCGCACCCGCCTTCTCGACGAACCGCCGCGTGAACTCCTCGGCGACCGACTCCTCGACGAGGAGGCGGGTGGCGGCCAGACACACCTGACCGGCGTTGTCGTACTGCTCCACCGCGAGGTCGACGGCGAGGTCGAGGTCGGCGTCGGCGAACACCAGCAGCGGTGACTTGCCGCCGAGTTCGAGGCTGAGCGGGGTGAGGTGGGCGGCGGCCGACGCGGCGATCCGCCGGGCCGTGGGCACCGATCCGGTGAAGCTGACGCGGCGCACGTCCGGATGCGAGGTGAGGGCGTCGCCGATCTCGGCGCCGTAGCCCTGCACCACGTTCAGCACGCCGGCCGGCAGCCCCGCCTCGGCGGCGATGTCGGCGAGCAGGGAGGCCGTCAGCGGCGACCACTCGGCGGGTTTCAGCACCACCGTGTTGCCGGCGGCGAGCGCCGGGGCGACCTTCCAGGTGGCGAGCATCAGCGGGGCGTTCCACGGGGTGATCAGCACGCAGGGGCCGGCGGGGTCCCACGACACGTGGTTCGTGTGCCCGCGCGTCTCGAAGTCCTCGTGCTCCAGCCGGAGCAGCCAGTCCGCGAAGAACCGGAAGTTGTGCGCCACCCGGGGCATCACCCCGCGCCGGTGCGACCGCAGCAGGGCGCCGTTGTCGGTGGTCTCGACGACGGCCAGCTCCTCCAGACGCTTCTCCACACCGTCGGCGACGGCGTGCAGGATCCGCGCGCGCTCGGCCCGCGAGGTGGCGGCCCACCCGGGGAACGCGGCCTTCGCGGCGGCGACGGCGGCGGCGGCCTCGGCGGGCCCGCCCCGGGCGATCTCACCGAGGGCGGCGCCGTCGACGGGGGAGTGGTCGGTGAACGTGTCGGTGGAGGCGACCCGTTCGCCCCCGATCCAGTGCCGGGTGTCGACGGGAACACCGCCGACGACGATCGTGTCAGACATGAGAGGGGCTTCCTTTCCAGCGGGGGACGGTGCGGATCTCATGCGGCGGCCGCCTCGGACGTCCCGGACTCCAGCAGGCGCCCGCCGTCCCACACCACGCCGACCTGGCGGTAGTACGCGGCGATCGGCTCCTCCACCGTCAGCCGCGCCAACTCCTCCGTGGGCGCCTCGAACAGCTCCAGCTCCGCGTCACCGACCCAGGGCTGCCCGCCCTCGAAGGAGGCCGCGCCGGACTCGACCAGCTCGTCCAGCGCCAGCCCCTTGCCCTTCTCGATCGACGGCAGCCACCGGTGGTGGGCCATGGGGTGCCCGTTGACGAACCCGTTCGTCTCCGACGGCTCCCGCAGCGTCACCACCGCCTGCGCGAGCCGCCGGTCCGCCGCGGCGAGGGTCGCCCCGAAGCGGGCCCCCGCCTCGATCCGTGGGGCGGGCCCGTACGGGTGGGGCCGCGTCTGGTGGATGGACCCGAGCTTCTTCGGGTAGCCCTGGTGCAGTCCGCGCGCGATCGCGAAGTCCTTGTCGACCCAGATGTACACGCACCGCGAGTACGTCTGCCCCTTGTACTTGCAGCGGACGACCGCGAACGCCTCCTTGTACTGGGAGAGCACCGGATCGAGCAGCTCCCTGCCGGACGCCGAGCAGGACTGCCAGTCCGCCCAGATCAGCGCGACCGCGCCGGGATCCTCGTCGGCGGGTTCCAGCGGCTCGGGAAGCAGTTCACGCACGCGTGCCGGGTCGGTGCGGTACTCGACGGTGAGCAGGTCGCCCGAGTAGCGCCAGGGCGGGGAGGGGATCAGCGACGAGGAGCCCGTCGCCGTCTTGGGGTGGAGGAAGCCACGGACGGTGGTCATGGTGAGGCGGTTCCTTACGCGGTGAGGGCGGGCTGCTTCAGGAGGTCGGCGCGGTGGCGGGCGGCGGCCGACGCGACGGCCGGGCCGCCGAGCGCCACGACACCGACCAGCCGGTCGTCGCGGTGGTAGCCGACCAGGACGTCCCCGGCCGGGTCGCCCTCCAGGACGCGTACGTCGTCCTTGCCGAGGGCGGGGGCGCCGAAGGACTGGAGCCGGAAGTCGTGCTGGTCGCTCCAGAAGGTGGGCAGCGGCGCGAACGGCGCGGGCTCGGCGCCGGTGAGCACCTTGGCCGCGTGCTTGGCGGTGTCCGTGGGGATGCACCAGTGCTCGACCCGGCGCGGTACACCGTCGTAGCGGGCGTTGGGGAAGCGCGCCACATCGCCCACCGCGACGACCTCGGGCCGTCCGCCGACGCGAAGGTGCTCGTCGGTGAGCGCCCCGTCGGTCAGGTCGAGGCCGTTGCCGCCCAGCCACTCGGTGTTGGCGAGCGAGCCGACCGACTCCACCACCACATCGGCGGGCAGTACGGTCCCGTCGTCGAGGACCACCCCGGTGACGCGGTCCTCGCCCGTGAAGCCGGCGACCCCGGTGCCGAGGGCGAAGCGCACCCCGCGCTCCTCGTGCCGGGCGAGCAGCGCGCGGCCGAGCAGCTCGCCGAGCGGGCCGACCATGGGCAGCGGCAGCGGATCGACGACGGTCACCTCGGCGACACCGAGGCCCACGGCGGTCGCGGCCACCTCGCAGCCGATGAACCCGGCGCCGACGACGACCACCCGGGCACCGGGCCGGGTCAGCTCCGCCCGCAGGCCCCGCGCGTCGGCCAGGGTGCGGACCGTGTGGCGTCCGGCCAGGGGACCGGGGCAGCGCAGCCGCCGAGGCCGCGTCCCCGTGGCGACGACCAGACCGTCGTACGCCAGCTCCGAGCCGTCGTCGAGGACGACGGTCCGTTCGGCGAGGCGGGACGCGACGACCCTGGTGCCGAGGCGCCACTCGGCGTCGGCCACGCTCGCGCGGGGCCGGAGGGCGAGCGACTCGAAGGGCGCCTTCCCGGCCAGCACCTCCTTGGAGAGCGGGGGCCGGTTGTACGGCATGTGGGGCTCGTCGCCGACGAGCGTGATCGCCCCGGTGAAGCCGGCCGCGCGCAGCTGCTCGGCGGCGCGCAGACCGGCCATGGAGGCGCCGGCCACGACGACGCGTGCGCTGGTGGGAGCCATGGTCAGACCTCGATCCGGATGGCCTGGAGCGGACAGACGTCGGCGGCTTCCTCGACCTCGTCGAGCAGCGCGTCGTCGGGGTCGGCGACGTAGGCCAGCCGCCCGTTCCCGTCCAGCCGGAAGACCTCGGGAGCCGCGAAAACGCACTGGCCGTGGTCCTGGCACTTGTTCATGTCGACGACGACCTTCATGGCCGGTCCTCCTCGGGTCATTTGGCTCCAAACAACATAGGAAGCCGCACGCCCCTGGTCAATACCTGTCCAGGTGGATAATTTTTTGGCCCCGGACCCTTGCGGGCCGATGGCCGCGTTCCTATCGTTTGGCCTCAAACATTTGCCTGCCGCCGAGGAGACAACGGTGAGCGCAACCCCAACACCGGACGTCCGTCAGCATCAGGAGCGGCTCGCCGCCGAGGGCATCGACGTGGTCCGCGTGACCTACCCCGATCTCATCGGCACCGACCGCGCCCGTGACGTCCTGCTCGACAGCCTCCCCACGGCCTGCGCCCACGGCCTCACCTTCTGCCGGGCCGTCTACCACACCTCCCCCCGGGGGGACGTCGTCCCGGTGCCCGGAGGTCTCGACGCGGGACTGCCCGACATCCACGTACGACCGGACCTCGACACCCTGGTCCCCCTGCCGTGGGAGCCCGGCGTCGCCGCCTGCCTCGGGGAGACCGTCGACCCGGCCACCGGGTCACCCGCGCCCGAGTCGCCCCGCGACCTGCTGCGCACCGTGCTCGCCGGCTGCGCCGAACAGGGCCTGACACCGATCGTCGGACCCGAGCTGGAGTACTTCCTGTGCGACGAGGACCCCGCGTCCCCGAGCGGCTGGAAGCGCTACTCGGGCGCGGACGGCGTCGTCTACACCGCCGGCCTGCGCGCCGACCCCGACAACCATCTGCTGCGCACCCTGCGCCACCTCCGTGACCTGCGGATCGGTGTCACCAACGGCAACCACGAGTTCGACGGCGGGCAGTTCGAGATCAACCTCGACCACTCCGAGGCGCTGTCGGCCGCCGACCGGTCCTTCCGCTTCAAGGCCGCCGTCAAGGAGCTGGCCCGCAAGGAGGGCCGGCTCGCCACCTTCATGGCCAAGCCGTTCAACGACGCCGGCGGCTCCGGCTTCCACCTCCATCTGTCCTGCGACGACGAGCAGGGCAGGAACGCCTTCGACGACCCGTCCGGCGCACACGGCCTGTCCGCCACCGCCCGGCACGCCATCGCCGGCGTCCTCGCCCACGCCCCGGCCCTCGCCGCCCTCGCCAACCCGACGGTCAACTCCTACAAGCGCTTCGGGCCCGACACCCTGGCGCCCTGGCTGATCGACTGGGGGCTCGACAACCGCAGCGCCATGGTCCGCGTCCCGCCCGAGCGCGGCTCCGGCGCCCGCCTCGAACTGCGCCTCGGCGACGCCGGCGCCAACCCGTACCTGCTGATCGCCGGCACGATCGCCGCCGCGCTCCTCGGGGTGAGGGCGGGCGAGGAACCCCCCGCCCCGCTGGAGGGCTACGGCTACGACACCGCCCGCTCGGCCGTGCTTCCCCTGAACCTGTCCGACGCCCTCGACGCGCTGGAGGCGGACACCGCCCTCACCGAGGTCCTGGGCAAGGACTTCACCACCTCGTACCTCGGCTACAAGCGGAACGAGGTCGAACGCTTCCACCGGCACGTCACCGACTGGGAGTTCACCGAGTACGCCTACCACCTGTGACGTCCAGGAGAACGAAGACCATGACCACCTCCGCCCACCTCCCCTCCGTCAGCGAGGCCGTGCGGGAGCCCCTGCCGCTGGCCGACGTGGACCTCACCGACCTCGACCACTTCACCGACGGCATCACGCCCTGGCGGATGTTCCACACCCTGCGGCACGAGGACCCGGTGCACTGGCAGCCCGAGGACGCCCCGAACTCCGGCTTCTGGGCCGTCACCCGGCACGCCGACATCGCCCGTGTCGACCGGGACGCCGAGACCTTCACCTCGACCAGGTTCGTCAACCTGGAGGAGGTCGACGACGACCAGATCAGGACCCGGGCCTCCATCCTGGAGATGGACGGTGTGCGCCACCGCGCGCTGCGCAGCGTGATCCAGCGGCAGTTCGGCGCGGGCGTGATCAACGGCTACACCGACTTCCTGCGCGGTCTGACCGCCACCACGCTGGACGCGGCCCTGGCCAAGGGCACCTTCGACTTCGTCGCCGACGTCTCCGCCGACTTCCCCATCAACGTCCTCGCCCGGCTGCTGGACGTACCCCCGGAGGACAACCAGAAGCTCATCGACTGGGGCAACCGCATCATCGGCAACACCGACCCCGACTACGCGGACGTCCTGCTGCACAGCGAGGAGAGCGAGAAGTACCGCCACCTGCCGTTCCGCTCGCCCGCCTCGGTGGAGGTCTTCGAGTACGGCCGCGAACTGGCCCGGCAGCGGCGCGGCGGCGACGGCACCGACCTGGTGTCCCGCCTGGTCAACACCACCCCGCGCGACGGGATCCCGCTCTCCGCGCAGGACTTCGACAACTACTTCCTGCTGCTGGTGGTGGCCGGCAACGAGACCACCCGCCACACCATCTCCCACTCCATGCTGGCCCTGCTCCAGCACCCCGAACAGCTCGCCCGCCTCCAGGAGGACCCGTCGCTGATCCCGGTGGCGGTCGAGGAGTTCCTGCGCTGGGCCTCGCCCGTCTACCACTTCCGCCGCACCGCGACCCGGGACGTGGAACTGGGCGGCAAGCAGATCAAGGAGGGCGAGAAGGTCGTCATGTGGTTCGCCTCCGGCAACCGCGACGAGGAGGTCTTCGGCAACCCGTACGACCTCGACGTCGCCCGGCAGAACAACGACCACGTCACCTTCGGCAAGGGCAGCCCGCACCTGTGCCTCGGCAATCTGCTGGCCCGCACCGAGATCCGCATCATGTTCGAGGAGCTGATCCCGAGGCTCGCGGACATCAGGCTCGCCGGTGACGTCCCGCGCGTGCGCTCCAACTTCGTCAACGGCATCAAGAAGCTGCCGGTCGAGGTGACCCTCGCCTGACCGTCCTCGGACGAACGCCTCAGCCGGACTTCCAGCCGGGAAGCGTCGGCAGCACCTTCTCCGCGATGCGGAACAGTGCCGCGTCGTCCGGCGGCAGCAGGTCCTCACGCCAGATGACCAGGTCGTAGGAGTCGCCCTTGTCCTCGGTGTCGCTCGCCACCAGCAGATGGCGGGCGACACCGCCGGGGCCCGACTTGGCGTCGCCGCCGTCGAGCCGGAAGGAGATGGAGATGGTCTGGCCCGAGTAGAGCACCGCCTTGTGTCCCAGGACCGTCCTGGACTCGGCCCCGGCGCCCAGGTAGTCGATCGACTCCGCGACCGGGAGATCGTCGTACGACGCCGAGATCTGCACGGTGTGGGACTCCAGTTCGACCTTCGCCTCGGGTGTGACGGTCCTGGTGCCCCCGGCCCAGCGGGACTCGCTCTCGCTGCCCGACGCGTACTCCGCCTCCTCCAGCGGTGTACCGACGAGCTTCGGCAGATCCTTGCGGTTCAGCGCGGTGCACAACTGCGCCCCGGAGACCCGCTTCCTCGGCGCCGGTGAGGCGTCGTCCGAGGTCGAGCAGGTGGCCGGCCCGCTGTCCGTTCCCGGTCCGGCGAAGGCGTCCTGCAGCCACAGGCCACCGGCCACCACCCCGAACAGGACGAACGCCAGGATCGCCTGGCCCCACGCCCCCGTGCCCTTCTCGGGCGCTCCTCGACGGTCGTTCATGTCCCCCACGCCTACGTCCCCCACGCCCATGTCCCCCACGCCAGTCCCTCACCCCGTGTGCGCGCCCCGTGCGCGCCGGGGGAGCTTAACGGGTGATCGTTCGACGCGCGGACAATATTGCGATCATGTGATCGCCGGGGGGCGAGGGTCGAGGGACGTCCTGCCGAGCCCCCGCGATGTGCGTCCCATCCCGTCGAGCGAAGGACCCGAATGACCCAGCAGAGCTCCCTCGGTGTCGCCGTCATCGGCACCGGCCGGATGGGCGCCGACCATGTGCGCCGGATCACCGAGGTCACCAGCGGGGCCCATGTCGCCGCCGTCGTCGACCTCGACACCGACCGCGCCGAGGCGATCGCCGCCGGCATCGAGGGCTGCACGGCCTTCGCCGACACCGCCGAGGCGCTGGCCGCGCCGGGCGTCGACGCCGTGCTCGTCGCCTCCCCGGGCCCCGCCCACGAGGCGGCCCTGCTCGCCGCCTTCGCCCACGACCTGCCCGTCCTGTGCGAGAAGCCCCTCACCCCCGACGCCGCCTCCGCGCTGCGCCTCATGGAGGCCGAACAGCGGCTCGGCCGCCGCAGGGTGCGGGTGGGTTTCATGCGCCGCCACGACCGCGAGTACGTCCGGCTCAAGGCCCTGCTGGACAGCGGGGAACTGGGCCGGCCGCTGATGCTGCACAACCGGCACCGCAACCCCGAGAACCCGCCCGGCTTCACCAGCGCCATGGCCCTCAACGACTCCGTGGCCCACGAGATGGACATCACCCGCTGGCTGCTGGGCCAGGAGATCACCGCCGTCACCGTGCTGCGGCCCCGGCCCTCCGCGAACGCCCCCGAGGGCCTGGCCGACCCCCAGTTCATCGTGTTCGAGACCGACGGCGGCGCCCTCTCCGACGTCGAGATCTACCTCAACGCCCGCTACGGCTACCAGGTGCAGGCCGAGGCCGTCTGCGAGCACGGCACGGCGCGCATCGGCGACGGGCACGACCTGCTGGTCACCACCGCGGGCCGCTGGGGCGGCACGGTCACCCCCGGCTATCTGGAGCGCTTCGAGGACGCCTACGACCGCGAGGTCCAGGCATGGGTCGACGCCACCCGCCGCGGTGAGGTCACCGGACCCGGCACCTGGGACGGCTACGCCGTCGCGGCCGTCTGCGAGGCGGCCGTCCGCTCCCAGACCGGGGGCGGCCGCGTCGAGGTGACCCTCGTGGACCGTCCCGACTTCTACGGCCCCTGACCTCCTACCGGTCCCTTGGCGCTTTCGGTCCGGTGGGCATGCTCGCTTCAAAGGCGTGTGAGGCGCCCCGACCGGAGGGGTGAGGGGCATGGGAATCGAGGACCGCAAGCAGGCGCGATCCCTGGAAGGGACGACGCGATCCCTGGAGGGGACGACGCGACCTCTGGAAGGGACGACGCGACCCCTGGAGGGGAGGACGCGTTCCCTGGAGGGCAGGACCGCGCTGATCACCGGCGCGGGCACCGGCATCGGCCGGGAGACGGCGTTGCTGCTCGCCGAGGAGGGCGCCACCGTCGTCCTCGTCGGGCGGCGCCCGCGGGTGCTGGACGACGTCGCCGCCGCCGTCGTGGAAGCCGGCGGCACGGCCTTCACCTGCCCCGCGCACATCGAGGACGCCGAGGAGGTACGGAACCTCGTCGCCTGGGCCAGGGGCGCCGCCGGGCCCGTCGACATCCTCGTCAACAACGCGGGCGGCGCCGGCCGGGCCGGTGACGTCCGCTGGACCGGCGAGGACGAGTGGAACGCCGTCATGGGCGTCAACCTCACCGCCGTCTACCTGCTCACCCAGGCCGTCCTGCCGGACATGCTGGAGCGGGGCGGCGGCTCGATCGTCACCATCTCCTCCCTGGCCGCGATCCGGCCCACCCTCCTGGGCGGCGCCCCCTACGGCGCGGCGAAGGCCGGCGCGCGGAACTTCATGGCCTACCTCCGCAACAGCTACCGCGACCACCGCATTCGGGCCACCTGCGTCCTGCCCGGCGCGGTCGACACTCCCGTCCTGGACAGCCGCCCGGTACCACCGAGCCCTGAACAGCGGGCGGCCATGGTGCGGCCGGAGGACGTGGCACGGGCCGTAATGCTGTGCGTCTCGCTCCCGGAACGGACGGTGATCGAGGAACTGGTCATCGCGCCCACGGTGCAGGGGGACCGGGTCACAGACTCGTCAGCACCTGCGGCGACATCGTCTTGATCATCGTGTTGGTCCAGCGCATCTGGCGCAGCGTCCGCGGATGGCAGGCCGAGGCCAGGGAGAGCAGCGCGGGGTCCTTCGACGCCTGGGCGACACACCAGCCGCGGCGGGTCGGAACCGGCCAGCGGGTCCAGGATCCGCATCCACTGCACGGGCTGCGTCGCGGCGATGTTGTGACCGAACAGGGCCATCACATCGGCGTGGTCGAAGTCGTCGAAGGTGGCGGGCTGGCCGTCACAGCCGAAGGACTCCTTGAGGGCCTCCGCCGCGGTGGACGTGCACAGCCGGGTGTTGCCGTCGAGGTGGTTGGTGCCGATGCCGGCCCGGGCGAGCACGGCGAGCGTGTAGTACTCCTCCAGGAACAGCTGGCCGGTGGTGTAGAAGCCGACGGAGCCGGGGCCGTGCGTGTCGAGTAGCTGCCGCGAGTGGCTCACCAGCCGGTCCATCGCCGTCGCCCGGTCGGTCTCGACGAGTTCGCCGCCCTCCCGGACCAGCAGGGGTGTCCATGGCGTCGCCCCCGGAGTCCAGCAGCGATGCCGACCGCACCCACCGCGCCACCGCCTCGGGTCGCACGCCGTCCGCGAGACAGCTGTCCACGCGCACGGGCCACGCCCCGTCCCGGCGGTACGGGGTCCGTTCTCCCCAGGGCCGGTCGATACGGCCGAAGGACGACTCCATGACTGCCTCCCGCGCCGACGGGGCACCGGCGGGTACCCGGCGCACGGGCGCGCCACACAAGACGTCCGGGCCGACCCGTGAGGGACGGCCCGGACGCGGGGGTCAGACGTCAGACGAGGTCGAACCGGTCCAGGTTGGAGACCTTGACCCACGCCGCGACGAAGTCGTTGACGAACTTCTCCTTGGCGTCGTCGCTCGCGTACACCTCGGCGAGGGCACGGAGCTCGGAGTTCGAGCCGAAGACGAGGTCGGCACGGGTGCCGGTCCACTTGACCTCGCCGGTGGCCGCGTCACGGCCCTCGAAGAGGGTCTGGTCCTCGGAGGTGGACTTCCAGGTCGTGCCCAGGTCGAGCAGGTTGACGAAGAAGTCGTTGGTCAGCTTGCCCGGGGTCTCGGTGAAGACGCCGTGCGTCGAGCCGCCGGTGTTGGCGCCCAGGACACGCAGACCGCCGACGAGGGCCGTCATCTCGGGGGCGCTCAGGGTCAGCAGGTTCGCCCGGTCGAGCAGCAGGTACTCGGCGGGGAGACGGTTGCCCTTGCCCAGGTAGTTGCGGAAGCCGTCCGAGGTCGGCTCCAGCGCGGCGAACGACTCGACGTCGGTGTGCTCCTCCGTCGCGTCCACCCGGCCCGGCGTGAAGGGGACCTCCACATCGAAGCCGGCGTCCTTGGCGGCCTTCTCCACGGCGGCGGCACCACCGAGGATGATCAGGTCGGCCAGGGATACCTTCTTGGCGCCGGTGTTGAACCCGGCCTGGACGCCCTCCAGGACGCTCAGGACGTGACGCAGCTCGTCCGGGTTGTTGACCTCCCAGCCGCGCTGCGGCTCCAGGCGGATACGGGCGCCGTTGGCACCGCCGCGCTTGTCGCTGCCGCGGAAGGTGGACGCCGACGCCCAGGCGGTGGAGACCAGCTGGGAGACGGTCAGCCCCGAGTCGAGCAGCTTGGCCTTGAGCGCCGCGACGTCGGCGGCGTCGATGGCCTCGCCCTCGGCCTCCGGCAGCGGGTCCTGCCACAGCAGCGTCTCCTCCGGGACCTCCGGGCCGAGGTACAGCGACTTCGGGCCCATGTCACGGTGGGTCAGCTTGTACCAGGCGCGGGCGAAGGCGTCCGCGAACTGGTCCGGGTTCTCGTAGAAGCGACGGGAGATCTGCTCGTAGACCGGGTCGAAACGCAGCGCCAGGTCGGTGGTGAGCATGGTCGGCAGGTGCTTCTTCGCCGGGTCGTGCGCGTCGGGGATGATCGCCTCGGCGTTCTTGGCGACCCACTGCTTGGCGCCGGCCGGGGACTCCGTCAGCTCGTACTCGAACTCGAAGAGGTTCTTGAAGAAGCCGTTGCTCCACTGGGTCGGCGTGGCCGTCCAGGTCACCTCAAGACCGGAGGTGATGGTGTCGCCGCCCTTGCCGGTGCCGTAGGTGGACTTCCAGCCCAGGCCCTGCTCCTCCAGCGACGCGGCCTCGGGGTCGGCGCCGACGTTGTCCGCGGGGCCGGCGCCGTGGGTCTTGCCGAAGGTGTGACCACCGGCGATGAGGGCGACGGTCTCCTCGTCGTTCATCGCCATGCGGCGGAACGTCTCACGGATGTCGCGGGCCGCGGCGATCGGGTCCGGGTTGCCGTTGGGGCCCTCGGGGTTGACGTAGATCAGACCCATCTGGACGGCGCCGAGCGGGTTCTCCAGCTCACGGTCGCCGGAGTAGCGCTGGTCGTCGAGCCAGGTGGTCTCGGGACCCCAGTACACGTCCTCCTCGGCCTCCCAGACGTCCGCGCGGCCGCCGGCGAAGCCGAAGGTCTCGAAGCCCATCTGCTCCAGCGCGACGTTGCCGGTGAGGATCATGAGGTCGGCCCAGGAGATGGACTGGCCGTACTTCTTCTTGACCGGCCACAGCAGACGGCGGGCCTTGTCCAGGTTGGCGTTGTCCGGCCAGCTGTTCAGCGGCGCGAAGCGCTGCTGACCGGCGCCGGCGCCACCACGGCCGTCACTGATGCGGTAGGTGCCGGCGCTGTGCCAGGCCATACGGATCATCAGCGGGCCGTAGTTGCCGAAGTCGGCGGGCCACCAGTCCTGCGAGGTGGTCAGTACCTCGGCGATGTCGCGCTTCACGGCCGCCAGGTCGAGGTTCTTGAACGCCTCGGCATAGTCGAACTCCTCGCCGAGCGGGTTCGCCACGGCGGGGTTCTTGGCAAGGATCTTCAGGTTGAGCCGCTCCGGCCACCACTGACGGTTCCCGCCACCCTGCGTGGGGTGCGCGGCGCGGCCATGGGCGACCGGGCAACCGCCTGCCCCCTCGGCCTTCTGATCCGTGACGATCGCGTCGTGGTTCTCAGTCATGGGAGTCCTTCCGAACTGGGTGGATCACGGTGCTGAACTGCTGGCTTTGGCTTGCGAGCACGGGGGGCACAGGCCCCAGTAGATGACCTCGGCCTCGTCGATCGCGAAGCCGCGGTCGTCGGACGCCGTGAGGCACGGGGCGTGGCCCACCGCGCAGTCGACGTCGACCACGGCACCGCAGGACCGGCACACGAGGTGATGGTGGTTGTCCCCGACACGGCCCTCGTACAGGGCCGGGCTGCCGGGTGGTTCGAGACGGCGTACGAGTCCCGCTTCGGTGAGTGCGTTGAGCGCGTCGTACACGGCCTGGACGGATATGTGGCCGACGCGATCGCGCACGCCGGAGGCGATCGCCTCGACGCCGAGATGGTCGCCGTCCCGGACGGTCTCCAGCAGAGCGACCCGCGCGGCCGTCACCCGCAGGCCGGCACCGCGCAGCTCCTCGGCGGTGGTCGGAGTCTGGGGCTCGGTCATGACGACCAACCTACCCCCTCAAACACGAACAGTTCAAGAAAACGAATGACCCAAGTTTGGTGAACGGTTTCGGACACGCCTCCCGTGGACGGCCGGGTCGTACGCGGTGACACTGGAAGGGAGGGAAGCCATGAATCCGCAGCTGAGCCGTGGTGGAGCCCCGTCGGCGACACGCTTTGGCGACCGTACGCACGCCGGGCGGGAGCTGGCCGCGCGCCTGCGCGGGCCCTGGGAGAAGGGCGAGCTGCCCGACCCGGTCGTCCTCGCCCTGCCGCGCGGCGGCGTCCCCGTGGCCCGGGAGGTCGCCCTGGCGCTCGGCGCGCCGCTGGACGTGCTGGTGGCCCGCAAGATCGGCGCGCCGTTCCACACCGAACTGGGTGTCGGCGCGCTCGTCGGCGACGACCCGCCCCTGTACGACCGGTCGGCGCTCGCCGCCCTGGGGCTCACCGAGGCCGACCTCGCCCCCGTGGTCGCCCGGGAGCGGGAGGAGCTGCGCCGCCGGGAGCGCCGCTACCGGGGCGGCCGTCCCCCGCCCGACGTGCGCGGCCGGACCGCGATCGTCGTCGACGACGGACTGGCCACCGGCGTCACGGCCCGCGCCGCGCTGCGCGCCGTCCGCCGGGCGCGTCCCGCGCGCCTGGTCCTCGCCGTGCCCGTCGGCGCCCCCGAGTCCGTGGAACTGCTGCGCGGCGAGGCGGACGTCGTGATCTGCCTGCGCAGCCCGTACGGCTTCCGCGCGGTCGGCCACTGGTACGAGGACTTCGAGCAGCTGACGGACGAGGATGTCCTCGCGGTGCTGGGGGAGGTGTGAGGGGGTACCCGGACCGGGCCGCAGTTCCCGCTCCGGTGAAGGAGGCGGATTCGGATGAGCCCCACCCGGCCCCCGAGCGACACGCGCCAGGGTTATGACGCCGGACCCTATCTGCCGAGCCGTGGCGGGCTCGCGGCGCACCGCCGTGCGGCGGCGGACTGCCGTGGCTGCCCGCTGTACGAGGACGCCACCCGGACGGTGTTCGGCGAGGGCTCCGAGTCCGCGAGGATCCTCCTCGTGGGGGAGCAGCCCGGCGACCAGGAGGACCGGCAGGGCGAGCCCTTCGTCGGCCCCGCCGGACGGCTGCTGCGGCGGGCCGCCGAGGAGGCCGGGATCGACATGGACACGGCGTACGTGACCAACGCGGTCAAGCACTTCAAGTTCGTACGGCCCCCGGGCGGCGGCAAGCGCCGTATCCACAAGGCACCCGACCTGCGGGAGGTCGCCGCCTGCCACCCCTGGCTGCGCGCGGAACTGCGTCTGGTGCGACCCGAGATCGTGGTGGCACTCGGCGCGACCGCCGGCAAGGCACTGCTGGGCAGTTCCTTCCGCGTCACCAAGGACCGGGGCGCGCTGCTGCCGCTGCCGGGCGACGACGCGGGCGGGCACGGGGACGGGGGCGAGAACGGAGACGGGGGCCGGGACGGGGACGGCCGGCCGTACGTCGTCGCGACGCTCCACCCGTCGGCCGTCCTGCGCGCCGACGACCGCGAGGGCGCGTACGCGGGCCTGGTGGCGGACCTCCGCGTGGCGGCGGAGGCGCTGGCGGGGAGCGGCCGCGGGACCTGAGCGCAACGCCCACCCTGCCGTGGGACCTGATCGCATCCTTCCCCCTCGTTACGGCTTGCGTCCCACCCCGCCGAAACAGTCCACGTCCCACGGCACGCCCTCGTTGCCCGCCCCGTCCTCGTCGGAGCCGCCCGTTCGCCCGGCGCGCCACCGGGCCACGGAGACCAGCCCCGGTTCGAGCAGCTCGAGTCCGTCGAAGAAACGGGTCAGTTGCGCGGGGGAGCGGTTGACGCGGGGGTTGTCGCCGGCCTTGTTCCACTGCTCGACCATCGAGCGCATGGCCTCCGGCCGGTACACCTCGGTGCTGTCGCCGAACACGAGGTGACTGCCCGCGGGCAGGACGTCCACCAGCCGGGCGACGACGTCGTACGCGGTCTCGTCCGGCAGATGGGCGGCGACACCGAGCAGGATCAGGCCGACGGGGCGGGCGAGGTCCAGTGTCCGGGCGGCGTGTTCGAGGATGGCGTCCGGGTCGCGCAGGTCGGCGTCGACGAAGGCGGTGGCGCCTTCGGGGGCGCCGCTGAGCAGGGCGCTGGCGTGCACGAGGACGATCGGGTCGTGGTCCACGTACACGATCCGCGCGTCAGGGGCGACGCGCTGGGCGACCTCGTGCGTGTTGTCGACCGTCGGGAGCCCGGTGCCGACGTCGAGGAACTGCCGTAACCCGGCCTCGGCGGCCAGGTACGTGACCGCCCTGCGCAGGAACGCCCGCTGCGCACGCGCGATGTCGACGATCTGGGGGTTCGCCCGCCGGATCTCGTCCCCGACCTGACGGTCGATCTCGTAGCAGTCCTTGCCGCCGAGCCAGTAGTTCCAGATCCGCGCCGAGTGCGGCACACCGGAATTGACCACCGGACGCTCAAGTGGCATGAGGACTCCCCGTGTTGATGCGTGCAAGAGCCACCCAACCTAGCAAGATCACGAGGTACGTGATCGGCGATCCGTCCCGACGACACCGCCCACCGTCGAGAACCGGCCGCCCCTCCCACCCCACCACCGTGAGCCGGAGGGGCACGGCCTCCTCACGCGTCCCCGCCTCCGCCCCCGTCGACCAGCACCACCTCCAAGGTGCGTGGGCCGTGGACGCCCTCCACTCGGTCCAGTTCGATGTCGCTCGTGGCGGAGGGGCCGGAGATCCAGGTCAGCGGGCGGGTGGGGTCGAGGCGTTCGAGGGCCTGGGGGACCGAGGAGACGACCTGGTCGGGGACGTGCACGACGCAGATGTGGTGGTCCGGGACCAGGGTGATGCGGCGGCGGCCCTGGTCCGGGGAGCCGTCCAGGACGATCGTGCCGGTCTCGGCGATGGCGAGCGCGCAGGCTGTGATCACGCTGTCCACCTCGTCCAGTTCGCGCGGCGTGCTCCCGGCGCGGTCGGGGACCCGCGTCACATCGGTCGCCGACAGCCACTCCTCACACGGCGCGGGCGGCACGAGCACCGAGGCCGACCCGTGCGCGGCCAGCAACCCGGCGATGACACCGGGGAGTCCGGCCGGGTCCGTGCGGTGCACGATCGCCCGGTAGTCGGCCAGGTTCTCCGCCAGCAGATCCACCGTCTGCGCCGCGCTCCGCTCCCCGTGCTCCCGGAGGTAGGTGCGCGGAACGGCCTGCTCGTACGGCGTGTCGTCCCGCCGCACGTCGGCGAGCGCGCGCCGCACCCGGCCCAGGATCACGTCCCTGCTGCTCACTTGCCGGTGTCCTCTCCGCCGTCCACGCGCCCGAGACCCGCCTGACCGCTGTCCGCGCGCCCGTCCTCCAGCCGCCCCCCGTTCGTCTGCAGCCACCAGTCGCGGAACGGTTCCCTCGGTAGCGCCGGCAGGTCGCGGCTCGCGCTCCACGCCATGCCGGGGCCCGGCAGCGTGCGGGGGTGGAAGCGGCGGGTGCGGGACGCGAGCCGCTGGCCGGTGCGCAGTGCGGCGGGGTGGGTGAAGGCCCAGCGGGCCGCCCGCATCGCCGCCCGCTCCGCGGCGTGGCCCTTCGCCGGCTTGAGGACGACCTTGTTGCCCTTCTCCGTCACCCGCCCGCCCTGCGCGACGCGTTCCCGCAGATGCACCAGCACCTCCGGGATGTCGATGGCCACCGGGCACACCTCGTAGCAGGCACCGCACAGCGACGACGCGAAGGGCAGGGAGGAGTCGATCTCGCTTCCCGTGCCCCGGAGCTGGGGGCTGAGGATGGCGCCGATGGGGCCGGGATAGACCGAGCCGTACGCGTGGCCGCCCGCCCGCTCGTAGACGGGGCAGACGTTCAGACACGCCGAGCAGCGGATGCAGCGCAGCGCCTGGCGGCCGACCTCGTCGGCGAGCGTGTCGGTGCGGCCGTTGTCGATGAGGACCAGATGGAAGGTGCTCGGGCCGTCCTCGTCGGCCGTGCCGGTCCACATCGAGGTGTAGGGGTTCATCCGCTCGGCCGTGGAGGAGCGGGGCAGGGTCTGGAGGAAGACCTCCAGGTCCTGCCAGGTCGGCACGATCTTCTCGATGCCGACGACCGAGATCAGGGTCTCCGGGAGGGTGAGGCACATCCGGCCGTTGCCCTCCGACTCCACCACGACCAGCGTGCCGGTGTCGGCGACCATGAAGTTGGCGCCGGACACACCCACCTTGGCCCGCAGGAACTTCTCCCGCAGATGCAGCCGGGCCGCCTCCGCCAGCTCGGCGGGCGTGTCGGTCAGCCCCTCGGGAGCCGGGCGGCCCCACTCGCTCATCTCCTTCGCGAAGATGTCCCGGATCTCGCCCCGGTTGCGGTGGATCGCGGGCACGAGGATGTGGGAGGGCCGGTCCTTGCCCAACTGCACGATCAGTTCGGCGAGATCCGTCTCGTAGGCGCGGATGCCCTCGGCCTGAAGCGCCTCGTTCAGCCCGATCTCCTGCGTGGCCATCGACTTGACCTTGACGACCTCCGTCTCACCGGTCGCCTTCACCAGGTACGTCACGATCCGGTTGGCCTCGTCCGCGTCGGCGGCCCAGTGGACGGTGCCGCCCGCAGCCGTCACCGACTCCTCCAACTGGACCAGATAGCGGTCGAGATGGCGGAGCGTGTGGTCCTTGATCCGCCTGCCGGCCTCACGCAGCTCCGCCCAGTCCGACACCTCCGTGACGGCCTTCTCCCGCTTCGCGCGGATCGTGTGCGTGGCGTGCCGCAGATTGCCGCGCAGCGTCGCGTTGTGCACGGCCTCGTGCGCCGCCTTCGGAAACGCCGGCATCCCGACGAACGTCCCGCTCACGCCCCGCCCCCGATCCCCTGCGCCCCGGCCCTGTTCGCCTTGACCACGTGCGCCCCGGCCCTGTTCGCCCTGATCCCTTGCGCCCCGGCTCCGTGCGCCGTCTTCTGCGTACGACCGTTCATGCCGCAGGCTCCTCTTCCGTGCTCGCCAGGATCTCCGCGATGTGGACCGGCCGCATCGCCGTGCGCAGCCGGGCCATGGTGCCGCCGAGGTGCATCAGACACGAGTTGTCGGCGGCGCACAGCACCTCCGCGCCCGTCGACTCGGCGTTGCGCACCTTGTCCCTGCCCATCGCCGCCGAGACGTCGGAGTTCTTCACGGCGAAGGTCCCGCCGAAACCGCAGCACTCCTCCGCCCCCGGCAGCTCCACCAGCTCCAGGCCCCTCACCGCCCGGAGCAGCCGCCGCGGCCGCTCGCCCAGCCCCAGACCGCGCAGCCCGTGGCAGGTCGGGTGGTAGGTCACCGTGTGCGGGTAGTACGCCCCGACGTCCGTCACACCCATCACGTCCACCAGGAACTCGGTCAGCTCGTACGTCTTCGGCACGACCGGCGCGAGCGTCCGCGCCAGCGTGTCACCGCGCCCCTCGGCCCGCGCCCGCTCACCCATCCGCGGATACAGCTCACGTACCATCGCCCCGCACGAACCGGACGGCGTCACGATCGCCTCGTACCCACCGAATACATCGGAGAACTGCCGGGCCAGGGGTTCTGCCAGGTGCCGGTACCCGGTGTTGTAGTGGGCCTGCCCGCAGCAGGTCTGACTCATCGGGAAGTCCACGTCGACGCCCAGCCTGGTCAGGAGTTTCACCACGGCGCGGCCGGTGTCCGGATAGAGCGTGTCGTTGACACAGGTCAGGAACAGGGCGACACGCATCGCGGCTCCTCGAGGGTCGGTCATCGGATGAAAGCAGGGTACGACGCTCATGCCCGCAGAGCGAGAGCCCCGCTCACGCGGGCGCGAGGCGCTCCTGCGCGGCGCGCCAGGCCGCCGGGTCGCCCTGCGGCTCGTACCGCACCAGCGGCTGCGTACGGGCGACGAGCCGGCGCATCGAGGCCCGGTCGCCCACCAGGCCGTGTGTCCGGGCCTGGACCAGGACGTTGCCGAGGGCCGCCGCCTCCGCGGGGCCCGCAACCACCGGCAGCCCGCAGGCGTCGGCGGTGAGCTGGCACAGCAGGGCGTTGCGGGTGCCGCCCCCGACGACGTGGACGACGTCCACCGGGTGGTCGGCGAGCGCCTGGGCCTCGGTGACCGCCCGCCGGTGGGCGAGGGCGAGGGAGTCGAGGATGCAGCGGGTGGTCTCGGCGGGGGAGGAGGGCACCGGCTGCCCCGACTCCCGGCACGCCGCGGCGATCCGCTCCGGCATCCGGCCGGGCGCGAGGAACGCCGAGTCCCCCGCGTCCACGACCGACCGCAGCGCCGGCACCGCGGCGGCGGCCCGCAGCAGCTCCCCGAGGTCCGGGTCCCCCCAGTCCCGTACGCACTCCTGGAGCAGCCACAGGCCCATGATGTTGCGCAGGTACCGGACCGTGCCGTCGAGTCCCAGCTCATTGGTGAAGTTGGCGGCCCGGCTGTCCTCGGTCAGCACCGGCGCGTCCAGCTCCAGCCCGGCCAGCGACCAGGTCCCTGTGCAGATGTACGCGAACCGCTCACCGGTGGCGGGGACGGCCGCGACCGCCGAGGCGGTGTCGTGGGAGCCCACGGTCGTCACCGGCACCGGCCCGGTCAGCCCCGTCTCCTCCAGCACCCGCGGCAGCAGCAGTCCCGCCGGGTCGCCCGGCCGCCGCAGCGGCGCGAACAGCCCCAGGTCGATCCCGAGCCGCTCCGCCACGCCGTACGCCCAGTCACGGGTCCGCGGATCGATCAGCTGGGTCGTGGAGGCGTTCGTCAGCTCCGTGCCGACCTCACCCGTGAGCCAGTACGACAGCAGGTCCGGGATCAGCAGCAGCCGCCTCGCGTGCGCCAGCTGCGCGGACGACCTGGCGGCGACCAGCTGGTACAGCGTGTTGAAGGGGGCGTACTGCAATCCGGTGGCCGCGTACAGCTCGGCGGCGGGCACGCCGGCCCACACCTTCTCGGCGACGCCGTCGGTCCGGGCGTCCCGGTAGTGGACCGGGTTGCCGAGGAGGGCCCCGTCGGCGTCGAGCAGGCCGTAGTCGACGGCCCAGCTGTCGATGCCGACGGAGTCGACCCGCCCGGCCGCCCCCAGCCCGTCGAGGACCCCCGCGTACAGGGCGAGCACGTCCCAGCGCAGCCCCTCGGGCGTCCGCACCGGCCGGTTCGGGAACCGGTGCGCCTCGACCAGGTCCAGGGTGTCCCGGCTCGCCCGGCCCACCATGACCCGCCCGCTGGACGCGCCGAGGTCGACCGCCGCGTACGACTTCACGGCGGTGCTCATCGCAGGAAGGCGGCGGCGACGCCGGCGTCGACCGGGACGTGCAGCCCGGTGGTGTGGGTCAGCTCCCCGCCGGTCAGCGCGAACACCGCGTTGGCGACGTGCTCGGGCAGCACCTCCCGCTTGAGGATGGTCCGCTGGGCGTAGAACTCGCCGAGCTTCTCCTCCTCGATCCCGTAGGTCGCCGCCCGCTGGGCGCCCCAGCCGCCGGCGAAGATGCCGGACCCGCGCACCACACCGTCCGGGTTGACGCCGTTGACGCGGATGCCGTGCTCGCCCAGCTCGGCGGCGAGCAGCCGCACCTGGTGGGCCTGGTCGGCCTTGGTGGCCGAGTAGGCGATGTTGTTCGGCCCGGCGAAGACGGCGTTCTTGGAGGCGATGTAGACGATGTCGCCGCCCAGCCGCTGCGCGATCATCATCCGCGCCGCCTCGCGCGACACCAGGAACGAACCGCGGGCCATGATGTCGTGCTGGAGGTCCCAGTCCTTGGCGGAGGTCTCCAGCAGCGGCTTGGAGATGGAGATACCGGCGTTGTTGACGACGAGATCGACCCCGCCGAAGGCGAGCACGGCCGCCTTGAACGCCTCGGCGATCTGCTCCTCGTCGGTCACGTCGACCGTCACGGCGACGGCCTTGTCGGCCCCGCCCAGCTCCTCGGCCACGGCGGCGGCGTTCTCGCCGTTCAGATCGGCGACGACGACACACGCGCCCTCGGCGACCAGCCGGCGCGCGATCGCCCGGCCGATCCCGCTGCCCGCGCCCGTCACCAGCGCGACCCGTGTGGCCAGCGGCTTCGGCTTGGGCATGCGCTGGAGCTTGGCCTCCTCAAGGGCCCAGTACTCGATGCGGAACTTCTCCGACTCCTCGATGGGCGCGTACGTGGAGACCGCCTCGGCGCCCCGCATCACATTGATCGCGTTGACGTAGAACTCTCCGGCCACCCGCGCCGTCTGCTTGTCCTTGCCGAAGCTGAACATGCCCACGCCCGGGATCAGCACGATCGCCGGGTCGGCGCCGCGCATGGCGGGGGAGTCCGGCTCGGCGTGCCGCCGGTAGTAGGCCGCGTACTCCTCGCGGTACGCGGCGTGCAGCTCCGTCAGCCGGGCGATCGCCGTGCCCAGGTCCGCGGTCGGCGGCAGGTCCAGCACGAGCGGCCGGACCTTCGTCCGGAGGAAGTGGTCCGGGCACGAGGTGCCCAGCGCGGCGAGCCTCGGGTGCTCCGCGCGGGCCAGGAAGTCGAGCACGACCTCGGAGTCGGTGAAGTGGCCGACCTGCGGCCGGTCCTGCGAGGCGATGGCCCGGACGTGCGGGGCCAGAGCGGCGGCCCGCTCCCGGCGCGCGGCGGCCTCCAGCGCCTCGAAGCCCTCGACGACCGCCCCGAAGGGCTCCGCCTTCCCCTTCTCCCGGAGGAACGCCTCGGCGGTACGGATGATGTGGAGCGAGTTCCGCTCGCACTCCTCGGCCGTGTCGCCCCAGGCGGTGATGCCGTGCCCGCCGAGCACACAACCGATGGCCCGCGGGTTGTCCCGCTTCACGGCGGCGATGTCCAGCCCCAGCTGGAAGCCGGGCCGCCGCCACGGCACCCACACCACGCTGTCCCCGAAGCACTCGGCGGTCAGCTTCTCCCCGTCGGCCGCGCAGGCCAGCGCGATCCCGGAGTCCGGGTGCAGATGGTCCACGTGGGCGGCGTCCACCAGCCCGTGCATGGCCGTGTCGATCGACGGGGCCGCCCCGCCCTTGCCGTGCAGGCAGTAGTCGAACGCGGCGACCATCTCGTCCTCGCGCTCCACCCCCGGATACACCTCGACGAGCGCCCGCATCCGGTCCAGCCGCAGCACTGCGAGCCCCGCCTCGGTCAGTGTCCCGAGGTCGCCCCCGGACCCCTTCACCCACATCAGCTCCACATCACCCCCGGTGACGGGATCGGTGTCGGTGCCCTTGGCGGAGGCGTTGCCACCGGCGTAGTTGGTGTTCCGGGGATCGGCACCGAGCCGCCGGGACCGGGCGAGCAGAGCGGCGGCTTCGGGATGGGTTGCCATGTGCGATCAATCCTCACGGTGAGACGAGTACGGGGTACGGGGGGCACGGGTTTCAGCTCGGGGGTCCGGGGTGCGTTGCCGAATGCGGGTGTGGGGCTTCTCGCGCGGTTCCCCGCGCCCCTGGAGCCCAGGCCCCTGCGGGCCCGAAAAGCACGGGGCGCAGCCGCTGCCTTTCAGAGGCGCGGGAACTGCGCGACCAGCCACGAACGGCCCGCAGCCCGCAGCCCGCAACGGACGAGAACAGGCAGACGGAACCCGGAGATCAGGCACCCCACCCGGCCTGTTCTCCGCCCACCCGCTCCTCGACGATCTTCGAGGCCCACCCGGACGCGCGGTACGCCTTCAGCGGGTCGGGGTCCAGCCCCATCTCCTCCCGCACCTCCGCGAGCAGCGGCCGCACATCCGTGTTGTACGCGTCCATCAGTACGGCGTTGGCCTCCAGCACGTCCCCGGCCCGCTGGGCGGCGCCCAGCGCCTCCCGGTCCACGAGCAGCGCCTTCGCCGTGGCCTCCTGGACGTTCATCACCGACCGGATGATCGCCGGGATCTTCGCCTCGATGTTGTGGCACTGGTCGAGCATGAACGCGACCTCGGGAGTGAACCCGCCCCCGCGCACCACCTCGTACATGATCCGGAAGAGCTGGAAGGGGTCGGCCGCGCCCACCATCAGGTCGTCGTCGGCGTAGAAGCGCGAGTTGAAGTCGAACCCGCCGAGCTTCCCCTCCCGCAGCAGCGTCGCCACGATGAACTCGATGTTCGTGCCGGGCGCGTGGTGCCCGGTGTCGACGACCACCTGCGCCTTCGGCCCGAGCTTCAGGCAGTGCGCGTAGGCGGTGCCCCAGTCCGGGACGTCGGTCGTGTAGAACGCCGGCTCGAAGAACTTGTACTCCAGCAGCATCCGCTGCCCGTCGCCGAGCCGCTCGTACACCTCGGCCAGCCCCTCGGCCAGCCGGTCCTGCCGCTCACGGATGTCGTCCTGGCCGGGATAGTTCGTCCCGTCCGCGAACCACAGCTTCAGATCGCGGGACCCGGTGGCGTCCATGATGTCGACGCACTCCAGCAGATGGTCCACGGCCTTGCGGCGGACCGCCGCGTCCGGGTGGCAGATGCTGCCCAGCTTGTAGTCGTCGTCCTGGAAGGTGTTGGAGTTGATCGCGCCGAGCCGCACCCCCCGCTGCTCGGCGTGCTCGGCGAGCGCCGCGTAGTCCTCGACCCTGTCCCACGGGATGTGCAGCGCCACCGTCGGGGCCACGCCCGTGAACTCGTGCACCTTGCCGGCGTCGTCGAGCTTCTCCCAGGGGTCGCGGGGCACACCCGCCTGGGCGAACACCTTGAAACGGGTTCCCGAGTTCCCGTACGCCCACGACGGCGTCTCGACGGCCTGTGTCTTGAGGGCGGCCTTCACCGCGGCGAGCTCGGTCACGTCAGGGCTCCTACCGGCATCGATGTCTGAAACGATTCAGCACGGGAAACTATGAGGGGCTCGGCAGGCTGTCAACCCCCCTGGTGGGGACCGTTGTCCGTGACCCGGACGTGACCTCTTCTATCGAAAAAATTTCGACCGTGACCCATTGACGTGACCTGCGTGGGGTGCCTAACGTCCCGGCAACCTAGTTGAAACCTTTCACGACGCGGCGAGGGCCCGCCCTCCGCCACCGGCGTCGTCGAGGAGCCCCCATGACTGACCGGTCCGACACGGGTCCGGCGCCCGTTCTCGCACTGAAGGGCATCTCCAAGTCCTTCGGCGCCGTACGCGCCCTGCGGGGCGTGTCCCTCGAACTCTTCCCCGGCGAGGTGCACGCGCTCGCCGGTGAGAACGGCGCGGGCAAGTCGACCCTGATCAAGACGCTCGCCGGGGTGCACCGACCGGACTCCGGTCAGGTGCTCCTCGACGGGGCGCCCACGGTGTTCCACGGTCCGGCCGACGCCCGCGACGCGGGCATCGCCGTGATCTACCAGGAGCCCACGCTCTTCCCCGACCTGTCGATCGCCGAGAACATCTTCATGGGCCGCCAACCCCGGCGCGCCCTCGGCCGGATCGACCACAAGGCCACCCACGCGGCGACCCTCGCCCTGATGCGGCGGCTCGGCGTCGAACTCGACCCCGACCGCCCCGCACGCGGCCTGTCCATCGCCGACCAGCAGATCGTCGAGATCGCCAAGGCGCTCTCCTTCGACGCCCGCGTCCTGATCATGGACGAGCCGACGGCGGCCCTCACCGGCAGCGAGGTGGCCCGGCTCTTCGGGGTCGTCCGCGCCCTGCGCGAACAGGGCTCGGCGGTCCTGTTCATCTCCCATCGCCTGGAGGAGATCTTCCAGATCTGCCGGCGGGTCACCACCCTGCGCGACGGCGCCTGGATCTCCAGCGAACCCGTCGACGGCATGACCGAGGACGACCTGGTCCGCCGCATGGTGGGCCGCGACCTGGAGGAGCTGTACCCCAAGCAGGAGGTCGAGCCCGGTGAGGTCGCCCTGAGTGTGCGCCGGCTGACCCGCGAGGGCGTCTTCACCGACGTCTCCTTCGACGTCCGCCGCGGCGAGATCGTCGGTCTGGCCGGCCTCGTCGGCGCCGGCCGCACGGAGGTGGCACGGGCCGTCTTCGGCATCGACCGCTGGGACGCGGGCGAGGTCGCCGTCGACGGGAGGCCCCTCACCAACGGGGCGCCCTCCACGGCCATGTCCGCCGGGCTCGCCCTCGTCCCCGAGGACCGGCGCGCCCAGGGCCTGGTGATGGACATGTCCATCGAGCGGAACATCGGCCTCACCGGCCTCAGGACGACCCGGAAGGCCGGCCTCGTGGACCGCGGTGCCGAGCGCAGCCGCTCCCTCGACTGGGCCGTCAAGCTCCAGGTGAAGTACGCCCGCATCGCGGACACCGTCAACACGCTGTCCGGCGGGAACCAGCAGAAGGTCGTCCTCGCCAAGTGGCTCGCCACCGGACCCAAGGTGCTGATCGTCGACGAGCCCACCCGAGGCATCGACGTCGGCACCAAGGCCGAGGTGCACCGCCTCCTCAGCCAACTCGCCGCCGACGGCGTGGCGGTGCTGATGATCTCCTCCGACCTGCCCGAGATCCTCGGCATGGCCGACCGCGTGCTCGTGATGCACGAGGGCCGGCTCACCGCCGAGATCCCTCGCTCCGAAGCCACCGAGGAATCCGTGATGGCCGCAGCCACCGGGAGGGCCGCCGCATGACGGTGACCACCCCTCAGAACACCCCCGTCGCCGAGGCACCCAGGTCCAGCGGCACCCGGCTGGTGGACCGCGTCTTCAAGATGCGGGAACTCGCCATCCTCGTCGTCTTCGTGGCGATGATCGTCGTCACCCAGCTGGGCAACAGCCAGTTCCTCACCGAGCAGGGCATCAAGGACCTGCTGCTCAACGCGACCATCCTGGTGCTGGTCGCCGTCGGCCAGTCCCTGGTCGTCATCACCCGCAACGTCGACCTGTCCGTCGGCTCCACGCTCGGCATCAGCGCCTTCGCCGCCGGCACGTACCTCCAGGGCGGCGGCAACGCGGTCGTTGCCGTGCTCCTCGCGGTGCTGATGGGCATCGGCTTCGGTCTGCTCAACGGACTGCTCGTCAGCCTCGGCCAGGTGCCCGCCCTCGTCGTCACCCTCGGCACGCTCTACATCATCCGGGGCATCGACTCGATCTGGGTGGGCTCCCGGCAGATCGTCGCCTCCGGACTCCCCGACGGGTTCATCGACTTCGGCTCGGGCGGCGTCTCCGCGGTGCCCTACCTGGCGATGATCGCCCTGGCGGTGCTGGTGGCCACGGCGTACTACCTGAAGCACTACGGCAGCGGACGCGAGCTGTACGCCCTCGGCTCCAACCCCGAGGCCGCCCGGCTCGCCGGCATCCCCGTCCGCAAGCGGATCCTCACGGCGTACGTCTTCTGCGGGGCCCTCGCCGGACTCGCGGGCGCCCTGTACCTGGCCCGCTTCGGCAATGTCGAGTCCGGCACGGGCACCGGCTACGAACTGACCGTCGTCAGCGCGGTCGTGGTCGGCGGTGTCGTCTTCACCGGCGGCTCCGGCAGCGTCTACGGGGCCGCGCTCGGTGCCCTGCTGCTGACGTCCATCAACAGCGTGCTGCCCGCCCTCGGCGTCAGCTCGGTGTGGGTGCTCGCCATCAACGGCGTCCTGCTCATCCTCGCCATCGCCGTGGACCGCGTGGTCGCGCTGCGGGTGGCGACCGCCCTGAAGAAGAGGAACGCCCGCCATGGCTGACACCACGTCCTCGCGCGTGAGCCGCTGGTCCGCCCTGAAGCGGTGGGACTCCGCGGTCGGCGCCCTCCTGATCGTCGTGCTCCTGCTGTCCTTCTCCACCGTCGACGGCTTCGGCAACGCGCTCAACCTGTCGTTCCTCATCGGCAACACGCTGCCGATCGCGCTGATCGCCCTGCCGATGACCCTGCTCGTGGTGTCCGGCGAGATCGACCTGTCGGTCGCCTCCACGGCCGGTCTGTCCGGCGCGGTCATGGGCGCCCTGTGGAACCAGGGCATGACCATCGAGACGATCATCCCGTTCTGTCTGGTTCTCGGCGTGGTCTGCGGACTGATCAACGGCCTGCTGGTCACCCGGCTCGGTCTGTCTTCCCTCGCCGTCACCATCGGCACCCTCGCCGCCTACCGGGGCGTCGCGCAGATCGTGCTCGGCTCCGACGCCGTGACCGACTTCCCCACGCAGTACCTCGACTTCGCGGCCGGCCGCATCGGCGACAGCTTCGTCCCGCAGGCCCTCGTCCCCTTCCTGGTGCTGCTCGTCATCGCCGTGATCGCCCTGCACGCCACCCCGTTCGGGCGGTCGCTGTTCGCGATCGGCGCCAGCGAGGAGGCCGCGCGCTTCACCGGCATCCGCGTCAAGCGCCAGAAGCTGATCCTCTTCACCGCCACCGGTCTGATGGCCTCCCTCACCGGCATCTTCTGGGCCCTGCACTACGCCAGCGCCCGCTACGACAACGCGACCGGACTGGAACTGTCCGTCATCGCGGCCGTGCTGCTCGGCGGCATCGACTTCGACGGCGGCAAGGGCACCCTCGGCGGCGCGATCGCCGGCGTGTTCCTCCTCGGCACCCTCCAGAACGTGATGAGCCTCCAGGACGTCTCCGCCCAGTCGCAGATCGTCGTCACCGGCGTCCTGCTCGTCCTCTCCGTGCTCGGCCCCCGCGTCGCACGCCAGATCTCCGTCGCGCGGGCCGGCCGCGGCGCGGCCCCAGCGACGGTCCCCAAGGCGCCCACTCCAGCCCCCTGACGGCTGGGCCCCCACCGCCGATCCGCACCGCACACCCGCCCGTCCCTCCGTAACCAAGGAATCCTCATGCGCAAGGCAACCCTGCGTCGCTCCTGTGCGGCGCTCGCGGCCGTCACCTCCTTCGCCCTGGCGGCCACCGCCTGCGGCGGCACCACCAAGGAGGACGTCAAGAACGACGCCGCCTCGGCGAGCGCGACCGGCAAGGCCGACCCGAACGCCGAGCTGAAGAAGGGCCTGACGGTCGGCTTCCTGCCCAAGCAGGTCAACAACCCGTACTTCACCTCCGCCGACAAGGGCGGCGAGGCGGCCCTCAAGGAGCTGGGCTCCAGCTACAAGGAGGTCGGCCCCTCCAGCGCCACCGACACCTCCGGCCAGGTGAACTACGTCAACACCCTCACCCAGCAGCAGGTCGACGCCATGGCCGTCTCCGCGCAGGACCCCGGCGCCCTGTGCACCGCGCTCAAGCAGGCCATGAGCAACGACATCAAGGTCGTCACCTACGACTCCGACACCAAGCCCGAGTGCCGCAACGCCTTCGTGTCCCAGGCCAGCGCCGAGGACCTGGGCCGCACCGAGGTCCAGCTGCTCGCCGAGCAGATCGGGTACAAGGGCGAGATCGCGATCCTGTCCGCCGCGCAGACCGCGACCAACCAGAACACCTGGATCGAGTTCATGAAGGACGAGCTCAAGCAGGACAAGTACAAGGACATCAAGCTCGTCAAGGTCGCCTACGGCGACGACGACGCCCAGAAGTCCTTCCAGCAGACCCAGGGCCTGCTCCAGGAGTACCCGAACCTGAAGGGGATCATCTCCCCGACCACGGTCGGCATCAAGGCCGCCGCCCAGTACCTGTCGGGCTCCAAGTACAAGGGCAAGGTCAAGCTGACCGGCCTCGGCACCCCGAACGACATGCGCAAGTACGTCAAGGACGGCACCGTCGAGGGCTTCGAGCTGTGGGACCCGGCGAAGCTCGGCGAGCTGGCCGCCCGTACCGCGGTCGCGCTGGTCTCCGGCCAGATCACCGGCAAGGAGGGCGAGACCTTCACCGCCGGCGACATGGGCGAGTACACCATCGGAAAGGACGGCGTGATCAACCTCGGCAAGCCCACCGTCTTCACCAAGGAGAACATCGACGAGTTCGACTTCTGATCGCCGCAGCCGAGCCAGAGCCACCCCCCTCACCCCCAGGAGCGGTAACTCATGCAGCGCGTCTGCTTCCTGCTCAAGGTCCGCGAGGACCGGATCGACGAGTACCGAGAGCGGCACGCCGCCGTGTGGCCGGAGATGCTCGACGCGCTCTCGGCCACCGGCTGGCACAACTACTCCCTCTTCCTGCGCGACGACGGCCTCCTCGTCGGCTACCTGGAGACCGAGGACTTCCAGGCCGCCCTCGCCGGCATGGAGGCCACCGAGGTCAACGCCCGCTGGCAGAAGGAGATGGGGCCGTTCTTCGAGTCCCTCGACGGGGCCCGCCCCGACGAGGCCATGAAGCCCCTCACCGAGGTGTTCCACCTGGCCTGAGCCCCGCTCGGCCGGCCCTTCTCCCGTCCCCCTTCCGCACGACGACGGAGTCCCCGAGATGAAGAGACGTACCCTGCTCGGCGCCGCCCTCGCCGGCGCCGCGGCGGCCCCCGCCCTCGGCGCCGGCACCGCCCGCGCCGCCGACCCGGGCCCCTCGGTCCGCCAGACCGGCACCACCCTGCTGGACAGCCAGGCCATCTACTTCGTCTCGTACGACGGACTGGTCAACAACAACTCCTTCCAGAAGAACGGCCTGCTGACCTACAAGGGCCACCAGTACGCCGTCTGGTACACCGCCGACCGCAACGCCGTCGTCGGCCGCCGCGCCCTCGGCTCCGCCACCTGGTCCACCGTCAAGGTCGGCCACACCCTGCGCTACAACGACTCCCACAACGTCATCTCCATGGGTGTCTCCAAGGTCGACGGCCGCCTCCACCTCAACATGGACTCCCACAGCGACGGCTTCACCTACGTCAAGTCCGTCGCCGGCCTCATGGACGACCCGGCCGGCCTGAGCTGGACCGCGAGCCGCTTCGGCGCCCCCCTGTCCACCCTCGACGGGCTCGCCCTCACCTCGCAGTTCACCTACCCGCAGTTCCTCTCGACGCCCGACGGCAAGCTCCAGCTGAGCTACCGCGTCGGCGTCTCCGGCAACGGCCGCAACGCCCTCGCCGAGTACGACGGCACGTCCTGGACCAATCTCGGCGAGTGGAGCAGCTCCACCGGCACCTACACCAGCGAGCACGGCTCCTCCACCGCCCGCAACATGTACCTGCACGGCATCGACTACGACCGGAACGGCCGGCTGCACTCCTTCTTCACCTGGCGCGAGCAGAACGGCGCCGTGATGTGCAACGGCGGCGGCATCACCAACCACGACACCGGCT
Source organism: Streptomyces sp. NPDC030183 (assembly GCF_055573455.1). Taxonomy (NCBI): domain Bacteria; kingdom Bacillati; phylum Actinomycetota; class Actinomycetes; order Kitasatosporales; family Streptomycetaceae; genus Streptomyces; species Streptomyces sp. NPDC030183. Next base: position 96,798 of record NZ_JBVIBK010000012.1, on the reverse strand, counting down.
ACGTCTACTCCGACGACCGCGGCCGCACCTGGCGCACCAGCGCGGGCACCGTCGTCGGCACCACCGGCGGCTCCGACAAGGTCGCCGTCACCGACGCCGGGCTCGTCGTCGACCCGCTCAACCCCGACCACTCGTTGATGAACCAGGAGAGCCAGTTCACCGACTCCGCCGGCCGCCCGCACGCGATCATCAGCTACGTCCCCGGCCGCTTCGGACAGTGCACGACGAACTACGTCGCCGACCGCACCGCGAGCGGCCGCGCCTTCCACGTCCGCAGGAACGCCTCCGGCGCCTGGCAGAAGACCGAGATCCCCGTCGCCCTCGGCTCCAGCCAGCGCACCAAGCTCGCCCTCGACAAGTACGACAACGCGTACGCGATCCTGCCCTTCGGCCGGATCTGGGGAGCGTCCGCCGCGTCCGGCCACACCGACTGGAAGTCGCTGTTCGACGCCAGCGGTCTCAACGCCTTCGGCGAGGTCGTCATCGACGAGACCCGGATCGCCCAGGACGATGTCCTGTCCGTGATGTACCAGGTGAAGTCGAGCGGAACCACTCCGTCGGCGCTCCGCGTCATCGACTTCGCCCTCCCCGCCTGACTCCCGTGCGGCGGGAGCGTTCCCGTGCCTGACCCGGTCGTCTCCGCGGTGGTCATCGCTGTGGTGGCCCGAAGGTAATGTGAACGAATGCCCGCCGCTCCGCACCTTCCTGGAGGTCCCCGCCCCATGGCCCAGTCGGTGGGTATCAAGGACGTCGCCGCCGCCGCCGGAGTCTCCGTCGGCACGGTGTCGAACGTCATCAACCGGCCGGACTCGGTGGCCTCCGGGACCCGCGCCCGGGTACTGGCGGCCATCGACCGCCTCGGCTACGTCCGCAGCGAGTCGGCGCGCCAGTTGAGGGCCGGGCGGAGCCGGATCATGGGACTGCTCGTGCTGGACATGGGCAACCCCTTCTTCGTCGACGTCGCGCGCGGTGCCGAGCGGGCCGCGCGGGACGCCGGGCTCGGTGTGATGGTCTGCAACAGCGCGCAGAGCGCCGGCGAGGAGTCCGAGTACCTGTCGCTCTTCGCCGAGCAGCGCGTGCGGGGGGTGCTGCTCACCCCCGCCGACGCGACCGGACGCAACATCGAGGCGTTCCGCCGCCACGGCATCCCCTTCGTCCTCGTCGACCGCGTCGCCGAGGGCACCACCGAGTGCTCCGTCTCCGTCGACGACGTCGCCGGCGGCGCGCTCGCCGTACGGCACCTGGTGGACGCGGGCCACCGCACCATCGCCTACGTCAGCGGCCCCTCCGGCCTCAACCAGGTCCGCGACCGCCGCACCGGCGCCCTGAACGCGCTGGAGGAGGCGGGCCTCGGCCCGAAGGCCCTGCGGGAACTACCGACCGAACGCCTCGACGTGGCCGCCGGACGGGACGCGGGTGCCCGCCTCCTCGGTCTCGCCGAGCGCCCGACCGCCGTGTTCTGCGCCAACGACCTCCTCGCCCTCGGCGTCCTCCAGGCCATGTACGCGGCCGGTGTCAGCGTCCCCGACGACCTCGCCATCGTCGGCTACGACGACATCGAGTTCGCCGCCGCGGCCGCCGTCCCCCTCACCTCCGTGCGCCAGCCCGCCGTCACCATGGGCGCCCTCGCCGCCGAACTGCTCCTGGAGGAGACCGAGGCCGACACCGCGCCGACCCGGCACGAACACCGGCGGGTCGTCCTCCAGCCGGAGCTGGTGGTGCGCCGCTCCAGCCTCTCGGCGCGCTGAGCGACCGTTCGGCCGAGGGGGCTCTGTCACCCCTGTCTGTACTGACCAACAAGTCAGCAACCTCACCCGGGACGGAGCGGGATTTTCTTGATCCACGGGCTCGGCGGGACGGAGAATCTGTGCTGGACTGGGCCTCGGCCTGCAATCCGTCCGCCCAAGGAGCCCTGTTGTCCGTCAGCTACCGGCAGCCCGGCGTCGTCCTCACCGACCGTCGCTTCACCGTCCCCCTCGACCACGACGACCCGGCGGGGGAGCGGATCGAGCTCTACGGGCGCGAGGTCGTCGCGAGCGACAAGGCCGGCCAGGAGCTGCCCTGGCTGCTCTACCTCCAGGGCGGCCCCGGCTTCGGCGCCAACCGGTTCGTCGGCCGCCAGGCATGGCTCGACCGGGCCCTGGGGGAGTACCGGGTCCTCCTCCTCGACCAGCGTGGCACCGGCGCCTCCACCCCGGCCAACCGCCAGACGCTCCCGCTGCGCGGCGGGCCCCGGGAGCAGGCCGACTACCTCGCCCGCTTCCGCGCCGACTCCATCGTCCGCGACTGCGAGGCCATCCGCCGCGAGGTCACCGGCGGCGCCCCCTGGACCGTCCTCGGCCAGAGCTTCGGCGGCTTCTGCGCGGTCACCTATCTGTCCCTCGCCCCCGAAGGGCTGAGCACCGCCCTCATCACCGGCGGGCTGCCCTCCCTCGACGCGAGCGCCGACGACGTCTACCGCGCCGCCTACCCGCGCGTCGAACGCAAGGTCACCGCCCACTACGCCCGCTACCCGCAGGACGTCGAGCGGGCCCGGCGGATCGCCGAGCACCTGCTCCAGCACGAGGTGGTCCTGCCGAACGGCTACCGGCTCACCGTCGAGGCGTTCCAGTCGCTGGGCATCATGCTCGGCCGCTCCGACGGCAGCCACCGGCTGCACTTCCTGCTGGAGGACGCCTTCGTCCGCACCCCGCGGGGCCCCGCCCTGTCCGACGCCTTCCAGGAAGAGGTCCAGAGCCTGCTGTCGTACGCCGGACACCCGCTGTACGCCCTGCTCCACGAGGCGATCTACGGCCAGGACCCCGGCCCCACCGACTGGGCCGCGGAGCGGGTGCGGGCGGAGTTCCCGCGGTTCGACGCCGCCAAGACGCTCGCCGGTGACGGCCCGCTGCTGTTCACGGGCGAGTCCGTCCACCCCTGGATGTTCGAGAACGACCCCGCCCTGCGCCCGCTGCGCGAGACGGCCGTGGAGCTGGCGGAGGAGCGGGGCTGGAGTCCCCTCTACGACCCGGACCGGCTCACCGTCAACGAGGTGCCGGTCGCCGCCGCGATCTACCACGACGACATGTATGTCGACACCGCCCACTCGCTGGCGACGGCCCGTGCCGTACGGGGCCTGCGCACCTGGGTCACCGACGAGTTCGAACACGACGGCGTACGGGCCGGCGGCCCGCGGGTCCTGGACCGGCTGCTGGCCCTGGCACGCGACGAGGAGTGACGTCGGGTTCCCCGCCGAACGGCGCCTGTCCCCCGGGGAGGGGTCGTTAGGGTGAGTCGTATGGAACGACCATCCGGTGATGTGCTCAACCCGAAACACGCCCCCCAGGAGCCGCACGCCGCGCAGGACCCGCCCGCCCCGCAGGACCTGCGGGGCGACTGCGGCAACTGCTTCGGGCTGTGCTGTGTGGCGCTGCCCTTCGCCGCCTCGGCGGACTTCGCCGTCGACAAGGCCGCGGGCAAGCCCTGCGGGAACCTCCGGGACGACTTCCGCTGCGGTATCCACACCCGGCTGCGGGACAAGGGCTTCACCGGCTGCACCGTCTACGACTGCTTCGGCGCCGGACAGAAGGTCTCGCAGCTCACCTTCGGCGGCCGGGACTGGCGCTCGGGCGGCCGCGAGCACGCCCGGCGCATGTTCGACGTGTTCCCGGTCGTACGCCACCTGCACGAACTCCTCTGGTACCTGACCGAGGCCCTGACGCTGCCCGCCGCCCGCCCGGCCCACGCGGAGGTCCGCCGCGCTCTGGACGAGACGGAGCGGCTGACCCGCGGCACCGCCGGGGAACTCGCGGAGGTGGACGTCGCCGCGCACCGGCAGCGGGTCAACGAGGTGCTGCTGAAGGTCAGTGACCTCATGCGGGCGGGCGCGGGACGCACGAAGAACCGCCGGGGAGCCGACCTGATGGGTGCGCGCCTCAAGGGCGCCGATCTCCGGAAGGCCAATCTGCGCGGCGCCTGGCTGATAGCCGCCGACCTGACCGGCGCCGATCTGCGGGGTGCCGACCTCATCGGCGCGGACCTGCGCGACACCGACCTCGCCGACGCCGACCTGACCGGGGCCTTCTTCCTCACCCAGCCGCAGATCAACGCGGCCCGGGGCAATGCCGGCACCCGCCTCCCCGCGTCAGTCACCCGCCCCGGTCACTGGACAGCGTGACGGGGACGACGTCACGTCGGCGCCCTCGGCCGCCGCACCCTCGGCGCCCGGCCCCGGTGCGGTGCGGGCGGCCTCGGCACGACCGCCGGACCGCCGCTCCAGGCGCACCCGCAGCCCCTCGGGCATCAGCGTCAGCCGTTCGGTGACCTTCAGCCGGTACGCCGGGTCCGGCCGGAGTTCGTAGCGGCGCAGCAGCAGCCCCAGCACCAGCGTGGCCTCGTGCAGCGCGAACTGGCGGCCGATGCAGGCCCGCGCCCCCGTGCCGAACGGCTTGTAGGTGTGCGCGGGCCGTGCGCGGACGGCCGCCGCCTCGAAGCGGTCCGGGTCGAACGTCTCGGCGTCGGCGCCCCACACCTCCGGATCCCGGTGGAGCATCGTCGTCAGCACCAGCGCCCAGGCACCCCGCCGCATCGGATGGACACCGCTCAGCACGGTGTCGGCCAGGGCCTCCCGCGAGTAGGCGGGAGCCGTCGGCCACAGCCGCAGCGTCTCGTCGAGCACCCGCCGTACCAGGCGCAGTTTGGCGACCTGCTCGTAGCCGGGCCTGGCCGAGTCGCCCCACACCCGGTCCACCTCGGCGCGGGCGCGCGCGGCGAGGTCGGGGCGCAGGGCGAGGTAGTGCAGGGCGAACGACAGGGCGCCCGAGGTGGTCTCGTGGCCGGCGATCAGGAAGGTGAGGACCTGGCGGCGTACGTTCGTGGCGGACAGCCGCCGCCCGGTCTCGGGATGCGCGGTCTCCAGCATCCGGTCGAGCAGGTCCCCGGTACCGCCGCCCCCGCCGGCGCCGGACGACCGGCGGGCGAGGACCACCGCGTCGACCGTGTCGTTCAGGAACGCCATGTCCGCCGCGTTCCGCCGGGAGGCGGCCCGCAGCAGCAGCGGCGCCAGCGGGTCGGGCACGACGTTGCGCCGCTGGGCGTACGCCAGGACGCCGACCATCGCGGAGACGAAGGGGTGCGGACGGTCCCGCTCGAAGGAGCCGAAGTCATGGCCGAAGCCGGTCCGGGCGATCGTCTCCAGGGTCAGCTTGGTCATGTCGCCGGGCACGTCCACGGACCGCCCGGCCGCGCCCGCCCGGTCCCAGTGGTCCATCAGCCGTTCGGCGACGTCGATCATCATCGGGTGGTACCCGGCCATGGCCTCCCGGCTGAAGCCCGGGGCCAGGACATCGTGCGCGAGCCGCCAGTTCGGCTCGTCGTTGTACGCCGTGAACAGCCCGTCCCCGGCGACCGGCCGCAGATTGGCGACCCCCAGCCCGACGTGCTTGGCGAACCGCGACTCGTCCGCCATGTCGGCCACGAGACCCGCGCCCCCCACGAAGACGATCTCCTTGCCGAACGCCTTCCGCCGGAAGATCGGCCCCAGCCGCCGGCCGAGCCGCATGGAGTCCTGCACCGGAGTACGGGGGTGGGAGCCGAGCGCGTCGCCGATCAGGGGCAGCCGGTGCGGCGGACGCGGTATCCGGTGCAGCTCGGGCCAGCCCAGCTCCGCGCTGCGGAAACCCCTGGCGGCCGTGGTCCCGGTCGTCGCCGTCATGGCACCGTCTCCCTCGTGCGCAGGCCCCGTCGAAGCTGTTGTACTCGGGTTCAATAGCGGGCCCCAGTCTCGACCTCTTGTTGAACTCACGTCAAGTAAGGTGACGCCATGGCAGCCAAGCAGGGGGAGCGCCCCCGTCGCCGGCTCAGCACCGCCGAGCGGCGGGAGCAGCTCCTCGACGTCGGGGCCCGGCTGTTCTCGGAGCGCCCGTACGACGACGTGTGGATCGAGCAGGTCGCCGAGATCGCGGGTGTCTCGCGGGGGCTGCTCTACCACTACTTCCCGAACAAGCGGGAGTTCTTCGCTGCCGTCGTGGAGTGCGAGAGCGAGCGGATGCTCCGCACCATGACCCCGGCGCCCGGCCGCTCGGCGCGTGAGCGGCTCACCAACGGGCTCGACGTCTTCCTCGCGTACGTCGAGGAGCACCCCCACGGCTTCCGGGCCTTCCACCGTGCCGACGCCACCGGCGACAGGGTCGTGCGCCGGGTCTACCAGCGGGCGCTCGCCGCCCAGGAGGGGCAGATCCTCCAAGTGCTCGCGACCGACGCGGAGTTCGGGGCGGCGCTGGACGGGCGGCCCGGGACGCGGCTCGCCGTGCGGGGGTGGCTGTCCTTCACCACGGCCGTCTGCCTGGAGTGGCTCCGGGGCTCGGAGCTGTCCCGGGAACAGGTGCGTGACCTGTGCGTGCGAGCCCTGTTCGGGGTCCTCGCGCCCTGACCCCGAGCACGGCCCTGAATCCGAGGATCGGGGAGGGCGGTTGGCGTGCGCCCGGATCTCCGATAGGTTAGGCAAGGCTTACCTAAGGGAGGTTTGGGATGGGTGACCGTCACATCTGGACGGCCGCGCCCGCCGCGGCGGAGCGTGCCCGCTCGGTGCTCGCGACGGCGTGGTCCTGCGCGGTGACCGCCGAGGGCGGCCGGGAGGAGTTCGTCGGCGCGCACACCGTCACCGAGGACGGCCGGGTGCTCCTGCGCGTCCCCGAGGACAGCACGCTCGTCACCGCCGCGATCTGCGCGCCGCGCGGCGAGCCGTCCGCCGTGCTGGAGTTCGCCGACGTGGCGCCCGTCCCGGTGCGGGGCCGCATCCGGGCCCGGCTCTGGCTCGCCGGCTGGTTCGCTCGCCGGGACGGGGACGGGGACGGAGGCAGGGGCAGGGACGGGGAAGGCGACCTGGAGTTCCGGCCCACCCGGATCGTGCTGCGCGAGCCGTCCGGCGCGGCCCTCGTCGACCTCGACGACTTCGCCGCCGCGGCACCCGACCCGCTGGCCACGGCCGAGCCCCGGCTGCTGACCCACCTCGCCGACGCGCACCCCGACGCCGTCGAGCGGCTCACCCGGCTCCTCCCGCACGACACCCTGCACGGCGCCGTACGCGTCCAGCCCCTCGCCGTCGACCGCCACGGCCTCACCCTGCGCGTGGAACGGGCCCGCACCGACGGCGACGTGCGTCTGACGTTCCACAAGCCCGCCGACGACATGGCGCAGCTCACCGAGCGCATGCACGTCCTGCTCTCCCGGGCGAGCGCCGCGTCCTGCCCGCGCGCCCTACAGCGGCAGCGCGCAGACGGCGACGGGTGACGCGAACGGCTCGCCCGCGCGCCGCAGTGCGCCGGACTCCGGGTCGACCCGGAAGACACTGACCGCGCTCGACCGCTGGAGCGCGGCGAACAGCAGACCGCCGTCGGGGGAGAGGGCGATCTGACGGGGGAACTCCCCGCCCACGGGCACCGTGTCCAGCAGTCTCAGCCGGGCACCCCCGGCCTCGACCGCGTACCGCGTCAGGCTGTCGTGTCCCCGGTTGGCGAGATAGGCGTACGCGCCGTTCGGCGTCACCACCAGCTGGGCGGGATAGTTCGTGCCGGAACCCGACCCCGTCGACTGGGGGTCGCCCGGTGCGAGCCGGCCGCTGCCCGGGTCGTAGGCGCAGACCACCACCGTGTCGTCGACCTCGTTCGCGAGGTAGGCGTACCGGCCACCGGGATGGAACGTGAGGTGCCGCGGGCCCGCGCCGGGCCGGGTGCGCGCCCGCGAGACCTCGCTGAGCGTGCCCCGGGCCTCGTCCAGGCGATAGGTGTACACCGTGTCGGTGCCCAGATCGACGGCGAGGACATGACCGCCGTCGGGGCTGGTGACGATCTGGTGCGCGTGCGGTCCCTGCTGCCCCGGACCCGGCGCCGGACGGCGGTGCACGACCAGGTCCGTGCGCTCGCCGAGGGCTCCCGAGTCCTCGACGGGGTGCACGGCGACGCTGCCCGTGCCGTAGTTCGCGCTCAGCAGCCACCGCCCGCCGGGGTGCACCGAGAGATGACAGGGGGCCTCGCCGCCGCTGCTCCGGGTGCCGAGGACCTTCCGGTCGGACAGCCGCACCGCGGTCACCCCGCCCTCGGCGCGCTCGTTCACGGCGTACAGCGTCCGGCCGTCCGGATGGACCGCGAGGTACGACGGGTCGCCGACCCCGCCGATCGTCCCCCGGCCCGTGATCCGCCCGCCGCCGGCCTCGTACGTCGCGACGCCGATGCCGCTGCCGCCGCCTTCCGCGGAGGTGTACGTGCCGAGGAACAGCGGGCGCGGGCCGGTGAGGGAGGGGGAGGGCGAGGCCGAGGGGGAACCGGCCTCCGCCGCCGGGGTGCTCGGCGACGACGAGGACGACGAGGACGACGACGAGGAGCCGGTCGTCCCCTCGGACCCCGAGCACCCGGCCAAGGACGCCGGTACGGCCGTCGCCGCCAGCGCGCCCAGAACACGGCGCCTGCTCCAGCCGCCGGACTGCCGTCCCGCTCCACTCGTCATCCGCCGCACCCCAGGTCTCGCCCGTCCCGTCCGCCCCCCACCTTGATGGCTAGGAGCGGCCCGACGCAAAACACGGAGGGCACAACACGGAGGATGGGCACCGCGTACGACGCGGTGCCCACCAACGGAGAACACCGACGACCGACCCGCCCCCTGGCCGTCCCCCAGGGCGGTGTTACCAGTCGCCGTCCTGGATCGGGCGGCCCGGGGCGTCGCCGAGGGGCTTGATCTGACCCGGGGCGGGCGGCTGCCAGGGGTCGAGGTCGGTGCCGAGCCAGTCACCCACCGGCTTGACCGCGCCGAGCGCGTCGGCGGGCTCCACGTCGACCCCGTCCTGGTCGTAGTAGTCGAACCAGGGGAGCCCGGCGTTCGTGTAGGCCGCGCGGTCCACCGGCGACGGCGGCGGGGCCTCGCCCGTGATGCGCCGCCACTCGGGCGGGGTGACGAGGTGCACGAACACCCGGCCGGCCGGCTGCTCCGCCCAGCTCCCGCGCGGCCAGGTGTCCTGGTAGACCTCCTGGCGCATCGAGCCGCCGACACCGAGCCCCATCGCGGCCGGCGCCCGCGGCGGCACCGCCGCACGGGCCGCGGGCGCGGCACCCGGCGCCGCGAACGCGGCCCCCGTAGCCATCGGGCCGCCGCCCGGCGCCGACGGGGGCAGGGGCGCGCCGCCGGGCGGCGCGGCCATGGGCGCGGGCATCGGGGCGGCGCCCGGCGGCGGCATGGGGACCGGGCCGCCGTAGCCACCGACCGGACCGAGGTTCCGTTCCCGCGCCGCCCGCTGCCGCTCCGCCTCCCGCCAGCCGGCGAGCTGCTTGTCGTTCAGCGGGAACGACTGCAGCTGCACCCCGCCGAACACCTCCTCGCCGGTGACCTGCCCCTCCACCGTCGCGCCCAGCCCGAGCGGGACGGCGACGAACTGGCGGACCGTGCCCTTCCCGGAGTTGATGCCGTCGAGCCACGGCTGCCGCGGCAGTACCACGTAGTTCTGCGGTTTCCGGCTGAGCCGGTTGCTCCACGGCTCGCCCGACACCGCGCACACCTTGCCGACGCCGACCTGGAGCGCGGCCGGCTCCAGAGAGCCGCCGAAGTGCAGCCACATGGCCTCGCGCAGGTACACGGGGAGCATCACCCCGCCGCGCGCCCGCATCTCCGCGGGGGCCGTGTGCGGATAGTCCTCGACCCTGCGGATCGGGAAGTCGCCCAGCCCGGGCGGAAGCTGGTGCGTCCCCGTCTCGGGCAGGCGCAGGGTGCGGATGAAGCGCACCCGCACACCACCCGGCAGGTGAAGTGTCGTCCCGTCGATCCGCACGGTGCCGTCGGCCATTCCGTACGCTCCCCTCGTCATCGCGTCGTGCCGTGTCACTTAGTACGTCCGGCGAGGCCGGACCGGTTCCGCCGGGAGGGAAGCACGATGCGCAGGCGGTCGCGGAGGCCGGTGAGGCGCGGGGCGCGCTCGCGCTGTTCACGGGTGCAGCGGTCGAGCTCCTCCAGCAGCCGCTGGGAGCGGTGCTGGATGTCCATCTCGTCCAGTATGCGGTTGACCTCGGTCAGTATGGCGCCGTGCAACTGCCAGTGACCCGGGTCGCGCCGGACCTCCTCCAGCAGCAGCTCGGCGAGCTTGTCACGGGTCGCGACGGCGGTGGACAGCTCGGCGGCGAGGCGGTCCTCGGCCGACTCGGCGCTGCGGCTGACATCGGTGGTGACGAGCACCGCGAAGCTGACCACGGCGTCGCCGATCTCGCCGAGCAGCCGTTCCAGGGTGGCCCCCACCTCGGCGGAGAACAGGGGGCTGGGCTCCCGCTCGCGGGCCAGATCGGTGAGGGTGCGGGCCAGCACACGCAGCACCACCGTGCAGATCTCCAGCGTGTCCAGGCCGGTGCGCAGCACCACCCGGTGCAGCAGGCCCTCCCGGACACGCGGGTTGAGCTTCAGGCTGTCCTCGGCCTGCTTGAGGGCCGCGTCGACCTCGACGATGTCGAAGTCCAGCTCACGGGCCTCGTGCAGCCGCGCCGCCGCCACCTCGAAGGCGGGGCGGCCGGCGGCCTCCTCGCCGACGCGGATCATCAGCCTCCGCATACGGCGGGCCAGGTCCTCGATCGACTCGCCTGCCGCCTCCACCCACACCGGGGGAGCGAGCAGCAGGTTGAAGGCGAGTCCGACGACGGCGCCGATCAGGGTCTCCAGCACCCGGGTCCACGCCGTGTCCCCGACCCTGGTCACCCCGAGCACCAGCATGGCGCTGATCGCCACCTCGGGCACGTACTCACTGACCCGGACCAGATGACCGACGGCCAGCGAGGCGAGGATGAGCAGGGCGAGGCTCCACCAGGTCAGACCCACCAGCACGCTGAAGCCGATGGCGACGACGACACCGGCGACCACCGAGTTCACCCGGCGGATGCCGTTGGTGAGCGTCGCGTACAGGGTGACCTGGACGACGAGGAGGGCGGTCAGCGGTGCCGTCAGGGGCGCCGGTGACGTGCTGAACCACAACGCCACCACATAGGCGACCGATGCGGCGGCGGCCGACCGCACCGACTGCACGACTACCGGATCCTGTCGCCACTGGGACACCTTTGTGCGCATCAGGTCCCATACACCACGTACGTCTCGCATCCTTGCGCTGTTCCCCTTGCCGGTACTCCGAACTCCTGACCGAGGACCCTAATCACCGGAATGACGCGGCAGGACGACCGGCCGGCGGCTGAGCGGCAGGACGACCGGCCGGCGGCTCGGCGGCAGGAGGGCCCGGCGCCTCAGGCGTGAAGCTTGTCCAGGAAGGCGGTCAGGCGGCCGACCGTACGGGCGATCTGCTCCTCGGTGGTGAGGCTCTCCTCGAACCGGCTGCCCGGGTCGAGGGCCTTCTTGCCCCGTACGTAGAGGGAACACGCCAGGTCGGCGCACATGTACACGCCCACGGAGTTGCCCTCACGCCCCGCCGCGCCCGCCTTGCGGGCGGTCATCAGGGAGACGCCGCTGCCCCGGTGGGTCGTCAGGCACAGCGAACACATGCTGCGGTGCAGGAAACCGCGCTGCGCGGAGGGGAAGCGCAGGGTGACCCCCACCGGCCGGCCGTCGCGTTCGGCGACCAGATAGCTCCGGTCGGGCGCTCCGGGATCGCGCCAGCCGAGGAAGTCGAGGTCGTCCCAGGGGCGTTCGTCCAGGTCGCGGGGGAGGGAGATGCGCTTCGCCTCGCCCTTGGAGCAGTTGATGAACGAGGCGCGGATCTCCTGCTCGGTGAGCGGCTTCATGGTGGTCCTCCGGAAGGGGCGGTACGGCAAGGGTTTCAAAGACCCAAACCTAGGGGCACTAGGTTCTTGCCTAAGCTACTCAGACTTCCTGGGAGGGGCCAATGGATTTCGTCGGGGCGGGCGCGGGCGGCCACACCCCGGGGGCCAGCACCCCGAGGGCGTAGGCGCGGGCCACCAGTTCCGTACGGCCCGTGGCGGCCCAGCGGGCGGACAGACGGCGCAGGTGGTAGTTGACGCCGTCGACGGTGAGACCCGTCTCCCGGGCGGCCCGCGCGGTGGTGGCGCCGCCCGCCAGCAGGGCCAGGATGCGGGCCTCGGTCGGACTGGCCGGGGGCGCGGCGGAGGGCTCGGCGGTTTCGGGCAGCGTGCCCAGCACCCGGACCAGGACCAGCAGTGAGGGGGTGGTGTCCGGGGCGTCGCTGATCGGGTCGGCCGTCAGCTCCCCGTGCCGGCGCACCCCGTCCGCCGCGTCCCACCGCACCGACACCGGATAGCGCGACCGGTGCCGCAGGCGCAGCGCCTGGGCGATCCGTTCGACCTGCGTCTCCTCCTGCGGACGGAACAGCTCCAGCACGTCCCGCCCCCGCAGCCGGCCCGGTGTGGCGCCCCACTCCGTCGCCATCGCCGGGTTCGCCAGGATCACCCGGCCGTACACGTCGCACACGGCCGCCGGGAGCGGGATGCGGTCGAAGAGGGCCACGGCGCGGTTCCGCCACACGATGCCGTCACCCGACAGTTCCCCCGCCCGGCTCCGCCCCCGGTCCACCCGCGCCGCCTCCTCCGACTCCGCCCCGACGGGCCGCGCAACCCCGGGCGGCCGCTTCCCCCTACACAATCATGTAGTCGGATGGCGCGAGTAAGCAGCCCCTGGGGACAACCCTGGAACGCGGTACTCCCGCACAGCGAAAGGCAGTTGTCGCGCCATGTCCCCCACCGTGCCGCACCCCCGGACCACCCGGACGGCCGAGATCGCTCCGCCCGCCCCTGGTGCCGTGCCGCTCGTCGACATCTCCGCCACGGGCCCCGGCAGCACCCCCGTCCAGCAGGTGATGGGGCTGATGCGGGAGCACGGGCCCGTGCTCGTGCGGCGGCTGCACGGCCGGGACACGCTGTTCGTCGCCGACCTCGACCTGGTCGCCGACCTGTCCGACGAGGACCGCTTCGCCAAAGCCGTCGGGCCGGCCCTGGAGAACGTCCGGGAGTTCGCCGCCGACGGCCTCTTCACGGCGTACGGCGACGAGCCCAACTGGGCCAAGGCGCACGACATCCTGATGCCGGCGTTCGCGCTCGGCTCGATGCGCACCTACCACCCGGTGATGCTGCGCGTGGCCCGCAGGCTGATCGACTCCTGGGACCGGGCGAGCCGCGCCGGCCGGCCGGTGAACGTGCCCGACGACATGACCCGGATGACGCTCGACACCATCGGCCTCGCCGGCTTCGGCTACGACTTCGGTTCCTTCGACCGCGACGAACCGCACCCCTTCGTCGAGGCCATGGTCCGCTGCCTGGAGTGGAGCATGAACCGGCTGGCCCGGACCCCCGGCGACGACCACGCGGCGGCCGACGCGGCCTTCCGCGCGGACTCCGGCTACCTCGCGCGGGTCGTCGACGACGTCATCGCCGCCCGTGTGGAAGCCGGGACCGAGGACACCGACGACCTGCTCGGCCTCATGCTCACCGCCCGGCACCCCGGCGACGGCACCACCCTCGACACCGCCAACATCCGCAACCAGGTCATCACCTTCCTCATCGCCGGCCACGAGACGACGTCCGGGGCGATGTCCTTCGCCCTGTACTACCTGGCCAAGCACCCGGCGGTCCTCCAGCTCGTCCAGCGGGAGACCGACGCGCTGTGGGGTGACGACCCGGACCCCGAGCCGACCTTCGACGAGGTGGGGCGGCTCACCTACACCCGGCAGGTGCTCAACGAGGCGCTGCGGCTGTGGCCGACGGCCGCCGCGTTCAGCCGGTACGCCCGCGAGGACACCCTGCTCGGCGACCGGGTACCGCTGCGCGCCGGGCAGGCCGTCACGGTGCTCGGCCCGATGCTGCACCGGCAGCCCGTGTGGGGCGACAACCCCGAGCTGTTCGACCCCTCACGGTTCACCGCCGAAGCGGAGGCGGCCCGCTCCCCGCACGCGTTCAAGCCCTTCGGCACGGGGGAACGCGCCTGCATCGGCCGGCAGTTCGCCCTGCACGAGGCGACGATGCTGCTGGCGACGCTGGTCCACCGCTACCGGCCGCACGACCACGCCGGCTACGCGCTCACGGTGAAGGAGACCCTCACCCTCAAGCCCGACGGCTTCACCCTCACTCTCACCCCGCGCACCCCCGCCGACCGTACGCACGCCCCGCTCCCCGGCGCCGCACCCGCGCGACCCGCCACCCGGCCCGACGACACCGCCCCGCCCGCCCGGCTCCGCCCGGGCACCCGCGTCCTCTTCCTGCACGGCAGCAACTACGGCACCTGCCGTGAGTTCGCCGCCCAGCTCGCCGACGAGGTCGCCGAGTTGGGCGCGGAGACCGAGGTCACAGCGCTGGACGCCTACGCCGACGGGCTGCCCGCCGACCGCCCGGTGATCATCACCGCCGCCTCCTACAACGGCCGGCCCACCGACGACGCCACCGCCTTCGCCGCCCGGCTCGACGCGGAGAGCGCCGCCTACGACGGCACGTACGCCGTCCTCGGCGTAGGGGACCGCAACTGGGCCGCCACCTACCAGCACGTGCCGACCCGCTTCGACGAACGCCTCGCCGCGCTCGGCGGCACCCGCCTGCTGGACCGCGCCGCCGCCGACGCCTCCGGCGACCTCGGCGGCACCGTCCGCGCCTTCACGGCCGGCCTGCGCACCGCCCTCCTGAGGGAGTACGGCGACCCCGAGGCCACGGGCGGCACCACCGAACGGCCCGCCCCCGCCTACGAGGTGCGGGTCCTGACCGGCGGCCCGCTCCAGGCCGTCGCCGAGCGCCACGGCCTGGTGCCCATGACCGTCACCGAGGCGTACGACCTCACCGCGCCGGGCCATCCCCGCACCAAGCGGTTCGTCCGGCTCGCCCTGCCGGAGGGCACGACCTACCGCACCGGCGACCACCTGACCGTCCTGCCCGTCAACGACCCGGCACTGGTCCAGCGGACCGTCACGGCACTCGGCCTCGACCCGGAGGAGGCCCTCGACATCCGCTCCCGGCGCCGCGACGGCCTCGCGGTCGACCGGCCCCTGACGGTACGGCACCTCCTCACCCACCATGTCGAGCTGCGCACCCGCCCGACCGCGGACCAGCTGTCGGCGCTCGCCGCGGCCGACCCGTGCCCCCCGGAGCGCGCGGCCCTCGCGGCGAGCGGGTCCGCCGGCGACGAGCGGCGGACCCTGGTCGAGGTCTTCGAGGCGTACCCGGCACTGCGCGGTGCCCTGGACCGGCCAGCCCTGCTCGAACTCCTCAGCCCGCTGCGCCCGCGCCACTACTCGGTGTCCTCCTCCCCGGCGGCCGATCCCGCCCACGTCGACCTGATGGTGTCGCTGCTGGAGGCGCCGGCACGCTCGGGCCGCGGCACCCACACGGGCGTCGGCTCGGGCTACCTGAACACGGTGAAGCCGGGCGACACCGTCCTGGCCCGGATCCAGCCGTGCCGCGATGCCTTCCGGATCGACCACGCCGACCCGGCCCCGGTCGTCATGGTCGCGGCCGGCACCGGCCTCGCCCCCTTCCGCGGCGCCATCGCCGACCGTGTCGCCCTGCGCGCCTCCGGAGCCGAACTCGCCCCCGCGCTCTGCTACTTCGGCTGCGACGCCCCCGACGCGGACTTCCTGCACGCCGACGAGCTGCGCGCGGCCGAGGCCGCCGGAGCCGTCTCGCTGCGTCCCGCGTTCAGCGTGGCCCCGGTCGACGGGGTCGCCTTCGTCCAGCACCGCATCGCCGCCGAGTCCGACGAGGTGGGGGCCCTCCTGGACGCCGGCGCCCGCGTGTACGTGTGCGGCGACGGCTCCCGGATGGCACCCGGGGTCCGCGAGACCTTCCGCTCGCTCCTCGCCGAGCGGGACCCCGACAGGGACCCCGGACACCTCCTGGACGAGCTGATCGCCTCGGGCCGCTATGTGGAGGACGTCTACGCGGCGGGATGACCCGCCGCGGTCCGAGGGCCCGGCCGGTGCCCGGGTTTCAGCCGGTCGGAGCGAGGTACTCGCGCGCGGTGCACGACAGGAAGGGAGCACGCCGTGACCGATCACAGGCTGGAGGGTCCCGGCGAGAACGGTGACCCCATACCGAGGGACCTGCCCGATCAACAGGCAGACGCGGGCGAGGACCCCTGGGAGGTGGTCCCGGGCCGAGGGACCGGAGGGCCGCAGGACGAGGACGCGTCCGACGAGGCGGGCCCCGACGTGCCCGACACGGACGAGGCGGGCACGGGACGCCAGGGCGCGCCGGCCTCGGGCGGCGTCAACCCCGAGCAGCCCGTCCCGGACGAGCCGTCCGGCTGAGGGGCGTCGGCGAAGGGCTTCGCCGAACCGGCTCGGCGCCTCCCCGGTGGGACCCGGGGAGGCGCCGTCATGTGCGGAGGGTGAGGTACGACGGGGGCCTTGGCCGGTGGGTGCTTCCATGGCCGGTGGGTGCTTCTCAGCCCACCTTCCGCCCCCGCAGCGGCTCCGTGTCGGCGCCGGCGCCCTGCCGCAACCCCTCCAGGAACTCCTCCAGCACCTCCACGGCCGTCCGCTCGGGACGCCAGTGCAGCTCGTCGCGGGCCCGGCTGCAGTCCATCAGCGGCAGCCGCAGCACCGCGTCGAAGAGGTGCGGCGAGGCGGGCAGCAGCCGCAGGTTCCACGCGGCGGCCACCGCCGACCGGACGGCGGCCCGGGGCAGCCGCATCGGCCGCGACCCCGTCATCTCGCCCAGCAGCTCCGCGTCCACGGGAGGCTCGGCCGCCAGGTTGAAGGGGCCCCGCACATCGGAGTGGAGCGCCAGCCGGTAGGCGTGGGCGGCGTCGTCCGTGTGCAGCGCCTGCACCCGCAGCCCCGGAATGTCGGGCAGGAACGGCAGCAGTTCCGGCCGGGCGAGCGGCCCCGGCAGCAGACGTCCGCCGAAGATCCGGCGCTGCTCGCTCGCCGACTCCCGCTTGAACAGGAACGCCGGCCGCATCCGCACCACCCGTACCTCGGGGTGCTCGTACTCGAAGGAGTCCAGGGCCCGCTCGAGGTAGGCCTTCTCCCGGCAGTACGCGGCGTCAGGCCAGCCGTGCGTGGGCCAGGACTCGTCGACGGACCGGTCCTTGGGGCCCGGCGAGTACGCGCCGACCGAGGAGGCGTGCACCAGGGTGGGGACCTTCGCCGCCGCCACCGCCTCGAAGACCCGCATGCTGCCGAGCACATTGGTCCGCCAGGTGGAGGCCGGGTCGTGCGTGGGCTGGAAGGCCCAGGCCAGGTGGACGACGGCCGCGGCCCCCTCGAACTCCTTCGTCAGATCGGCGTCCCCGGACCCCAGGTCCACGGCCGCCCACTCCGTCTTCTCGGGCGACCAGTCGGGGATCCGACGCGCCAGGCCACGCACCTGCCCGACCCGTTCGTCCTCCGCGAGCAGCCGTACCAGGCTCGTGCCGACATTGCCGGTGGCGCCGGTGATCACGATCTTGTCGCCGGACTCCTTGTTCACCGCTGGCTCCTCTCGCGCCGCGACTTCCAGGGCCGCCCACGAGTACCCGGACGCTGCCGATGCACGCGGCGCTCGCCCCACCGGGCACGGTCTGGCCGATTCTCGGTGCCGCCCGGCGCGCGCGCCCGCTGCGCAAGGAGAAGCCCCGACCGGACGGGGGAATCACGGTCGGGGCGGTTCGGAGTGTGGGCGCGGATGGCGGTCGCCTCTCGGCGTAAGGCTCCACAGGGCTTCAGCCGAACGATCGTCCCTGTGGGCAAAAGGTGAGGCCCGGGGACACTGTCCCATCCGCACCCACGGTTGGTTCAACGGACAACCACCCGTGGCTGTTCCCTTCGCCCCCGGCCTCCCGGGTGATCTGCGTCACGCCGTCGTCCCGACCCCGACCAGCCGTTCCGCGCGGCCCGGCGGGCTGTCACTCCACCCGGCCCAGCGGGCTGTCGTCCAGCGCCGACAGCAGATGCGCCGGATTCCGGAACACCATCTCGGCACCGGCCGCCACCAGCTCGGGGCGCGGGATGCCCCCGCTGAGCACCGCCACGCAGCGCACCCCCGCCCGGACGCCCGCCCGCATGTCCCACACCGTGTCGCCGACGAACACCGACTGCTCCGCCGGGGCGTTCACCAGCTCCAGCGCGTGCTCCACCGGGTCCGGGGCCGGCTTCCCCTCCGAGACGTCCTCCGCGCTCGCCGTCGCCATGATGGCGTCGTCCGCGCCGATCGCACGCCGCAGCGCGGCCAGCTCCAGCCCGCTGGCGGACGTCGCGAGCACCACCCGCCAGCCCCGCCCGTCGAGCCGCCGCAACAGCCGTCCGGCGTCCGGCAGCGCGGGCAGCCGCTCGAAGTACGTCCCGTACAGCGCCTTGTGCGCCGCGCTCAGCGCGTCGCTCTCCTCCGGCTTCGGCTCCTCGGCCAGCACATGCGTGATCAGGTCCCGCGACGGCAGTCCCACCGCCCGGTGGATGTCATGCATCGCCACGTGGTGCCCGGCCTGCCGAAACGCCTCCCACCAGGCGACCACATGCAGATGGTTGGTGTCGACGAGGGTCCCGTCGACATCGAACACAGCGGCCTTGGCCATGACGCACCTTTCTTCGCATCGGTATCACTTCTCGCGTTCCGCGAGCGGCGGTGCCCCGCGCCGGGCGCTCGGCACGGGGACCTCCCGGTCCCGGGCCCACCGCAGCAGGTCCTCCACGCCCCACGTCGTCACCACCCGCTCGGCGGGTACCCCGCACTCCTCGGCCCGCGCACACCCGTGGATCTGCCAGGTGAGCTGCCCGGGCGCGTGCGCGTCCGTGTCGACGGAGAACAGCACCCCGGCCTCCACCGCCCGCCGCAGCAACCGCCGGGGCGGGTCAAGCCGCTCCGGCCTGGAGTTGATCTCCACCGCCGTCCCGGTCTCCGCGCAGGCCGCGAACACCGCGTCCGCGTCGAACTCCGACTCCGGCCGGCCGCGCCCGGTGAGCAGCCGTCCCGTGCAGTGCCCCAGGATGTCGGAGTACGGGTTCCGGACGGCGGCGACCATCCGCCGGGTCATGGACCGGGCGTCCATCCGCAGCTTGGAGTGCACGGACACCACCACGACGTCGAGGCGGTCCAGCAGTTCGGGTTCCTGGTCCAGCGAGCCGTCGTCGAGGATGTCGCACTCGATGCCGGTCAGCAGCCGGAACGGCGCCCAGGTCTCGTTCAGCGCGGCCACCACGTCGAGCTGCTCGCGCAGCCGGTCGGGGGACAGGCCGCGTGCGACGGTCAGCCGGGGCGAGTGATCGGTGAGCACCGTCCACTCGTGGCCGAGGCGCGCGGCGGTCCGGCCCATCTCCTCGATCGGGCTGCCCCCGTCCGACCAGTCCGAGTGCACATGGCAGTCGCCCCGGATGAGTTCCATCAGCCCCTGGCCGCCGTCCGCGAGCGGGGCCCCCGCCTCCCGCTCCAGCTTCCGCAGGTAGTCCGGCACCTGCCCGGCCAGCGCCTCCCGCGCCACCTGCGCGGTCTTCGGCCCGACCCCCTTCAGCGACTCCAGCGACCCCGAGGCCGCCCGTTCGGTCACCTCGTCCGCCGGCAGCGCCCCGAGCACCGCGGCGGCCGTACGGAACGCGCGGACGCGATAGGTGGGGGCCCGGTCCCGCTCCAGCAGGAAAGCGATCCGCTCCAGGGCCTCGACGGGATCCATGGCACCTCCAGCGTTCCGCTTACAGACTCGCCCAGGCGCCGGGTACCCGCACGGCGGCCGTCCGCCGCCCGGCCACGGACGGCGGAACGGGCCTACGCTCTAGACATGACGGAAATCGCGAGTCCCTATATTTCCCACCCCCGGGTCATGGTGCTCGGGGTGCAGCCGGGTACGCCGCCGTTCCGGATAGTGGAGATCGACGGTCAGGTGGTCGGCGAGGCGAAGGCGATGACGGACGTGCTCCAGGCCGCCGCCGCGTACGGCATCACCGTCCATGACCTCGACGACCCGGAGCAGGTGCGCTGGGTGGGCGGCGACAAGTTCACTTGGACGGTGCACTAGCCCGCCTGGTGTCCGCCCCCGCCCTGGTCCGGCGGGGCAGGCGCCACGCCAACCTGCGGACCCCGTGCGGCCGCCCGGCGGCGCCGTCGCCCGGGGTCTTCGGCCGTACCGGGGCCGCGGGGGCGTGCACGGCGCGCCCGAGCCGCCGCCCGAGCAGCAGATAGCCCAGCAGCGCGCCCGTGGTGTTGAGGATGACGTCGTCGATGTCGAACGCGCGGCCGGTCACCAGCGCGCCCTGCACCAGTTCGACGAGCAGCATCATCAGGGCCGTCAGCGCGGGCACCCGCAGCAGCCCGCGGGCCCCCGGTGCCAGCACCGGCAGCAGGATCCCGAAGGGCACCCCCAGCAGGACGTTCCCGCCGAGCTGCTTGAGGGCGTCGCGCGGTGACGGGTGGTGCCAGTACAGCTCCAGCGAGCTGCCGGGGTGCAGGTTGCTGTGGGTGAGGGACTCCGACGCCGGCGACGGCTGGAGCGTGAGCCTCGCCAGTACCGCGCCGAACGCCACCATGGCCGCGAAGGCGAGCGCCATCACCAGCACCCGCACGGGCAGCGGAAGGGGCCGTCGACCGCCTGGCGCGGTCGGCGAACGGCGGCCCCGGACGGTGGACCGGGAACGCGACGTCGTGCGGGCCATCCAACCCTCCCCAGTTTCAACTTCCTTTGTCCTCAAGGTGGTTACCCCCGAAGCGGGCCGCGATGCGCGCCTTGGCAGGCCCCGGCGGGCGGCTCAGCCGCCATAGGTCACCTTCACCTCCTTGAAGCCCAGGGACTTCAGCAGTCCTTCGAGCATGTCGGTGGTGTTGGCCTCGGCGCGTTCCGTCAGCCGGCTGTCCTTCGCGGCGTCGCCGATGTGCTTGACGGCGAGCCGCTGGACGGCCTGTTCGCCGTTGGGGTTGTCGGAGAACAGGTCACCGAGGCGGTCGAGGAGACCGCGCTGCTTGGAGACGGCGTAGGAGTGCTCGGTGTCGAGGGCGGGGGTGCCGAGCCGGGCGTGCGGGAGGTTGATGGTGGCCGATGTGCGGTCCTCGTTCACCTTCACGTCGTCGTCGCCGACCTTGCCGAGGTCGACATAGGCGTCGACGGAGCCCGCACCCACGTACAGCGTGCGGGTGCCGCGGATCGCGTCCGGCAGGAACTTGGCGTCCTTCTCCAGGTCGACGACCACCTGGAAGTTGCCCGAGGCGGCCTCGTAGCGGCTCATGTCCTGGATGGACCGGAGCAGCGTCGGCCCCGAGCGGTCGTGCTCCTCGGTGCCGAACATGTCGTCGAACCCCTTGAAGACCAGCAGCCTCAGCGCGGCCAGCAGCACCACGATGAGGATCACCACGGCCATGAGTACCTTGGCCCAGGCGGGCAGACCCGTGCGCTTGATGGACGTCGTCATGTCGACCGTCCTCCTTCCTGCTTCAACGATTGCCCGCGAAGGCCCTGGCGGAACGCCGAGTTGGGGATTGTCCGTACTTCGCCTCGGACCGGCGGCGTCGTTCGTCCCGGAGCCGGCGCGCGCCCCCGCGGAGCGGGGACGGCCAGTAGCATGAGCCGCGCCACCCGTAATGATCATGATCATGCGAGGAGCCGACCGTGCGTGACATCGCCGTCTTCACCGGCACCGCCCACCCCGAACTGGCGGAGGAGATCTGCGCGCACCTCGGTGTGCCGCTGAGTCCGTCCCGGGTGAGCCGGTTCGCGAACGACTGTCTGGAGGTGCAGCTCCAGGGCAACTGCCGCGAGCGGGACGTGTTCCTGGTGCAGCCGCTGGTCGCGCCGGTGCAGGAGCACCTCGTCGAACTGCTCCTGATGTGCGACGCGGCGCGCGGCGCCTCGGCGGGCCGGATCACCGTGGTCATGCCGCACTACTCGTACGCCCGCTCCGACAAGAAGGACGCCCCGCGGATCTCCATCGGCGGCCGGCTCGTCGCGGACCTGCTGGTCTCCGCGGGGGCGGGGCGGGTCCTCACGATGACCCTGCACTCACCGCAGGTGCACGGCTTCTTCTCGGTCCCGGTCGACCATCTGCACGCGCTGCGGGAGCTGGCCGCGCACTTCCGCCGGTACGACCTGAGCCGTACGACGGTCGTCTCACCGGACCTGGGCAACGCCAAGGAGGCGGCGGCGTTCGCGCGGATGATCGGCGCGCAGGTCGCCGCGGGGGCCAAGCAGCGGTTCGCGGACGACCGGGTGAGCATCAGCTCGGTGATCGGCGAGGTCACCGGACGGGATGTCATCGTGCTCGACGACGAGATCGCCAAGGGCAGTACCGTCCTGGAACTCCTGCAGCGGCTGCGGGAGCTGGGGCCGCGCTCGATCCGGGTGGCCTGCACGCACGGGCTGTTCGCGGCGGGCGCCCTGAAGCGGCTGGGTGAGCAGCCGGACGTGCTGGAGATCGTGTGCACCAACACGGTGCCAGTGCCGGTGGAGGAGCGCACGGAGAAGCTGGAGGTCCTCTCCATCGCCCCCGCCTTCGCCGAGGCCGTCCGCCGGATCCACAACGGCGAGTCCGTCAGCGCCCTGTTCGACGCGCTGCCGGGTCACTGAGCACGCGAGCGCGGCGAGCGGGGTCGAGGCGCGCGGCGGCACGAGCGGGGGCGCGCCGCAGAGGCCGTTCGCGCGCCGGGGGCCTCCGCGGCGCGTCATAACGTGCCGGACGCGGCCTCGCGGTGTTCCAGTGCTGCCTCCAGCGACGGCGCCGGAGGCAGCAGCCGGGACAAGCCCGTGACCTTGAGGACGCGCAGGGTGAGCGGGTGGGTGCAGACCAGGAGCAGTTCACCGCCGCGGTCGAGGACCCGGTGGCGGGCCCGGTGGAGCAGGCGCAGGCCGGAGCAGTCGAAGAACTCGACGTGCCTGAGGTCGATCACGATCCGGGCGCCGGGGCGGCCGGTCAGCGCGTCCAGATGCGGGATGATCTCCACGGCCGCCGCGATGTCGATCTCGCCGTGGAGTTCGAGCACGGTGCGGCCGCGGTCCTCGCGCACGCGCAGATGGCCGGTGCCCGGAGGTGTGGGGTCGCTCGACACGACGGCATCGCCTCCAACCGGACTGTGTGAGGGCAAAACCCGTCCCCGCTCTGCAAGTTACCCCCGTCAGGGTGAATTTCAGCATGTTCGATTGACATATGTCTTCGATTTCTTCGGCGCGCCGTCCGGAGTTCTGCGGGGCACGCTCTACGACAGTGCCTGCCACGCCCTGGACAGGGCCTGCCGGAACTGCTCCGCCTGGTGTGCGGTGAGCTCGCCGATCATGCGTTCCTCCAGGTCGCGCACCGGACCGGCGAAGCGGGCGAGCAGCTCGCGTCCGTCGTCGGTGAGCAGGATCAGCAGCTCGCGCCGGTTGCGCGGGTTGCGCTCCCGGCGCACCAGTCCGCGGTTCTCCAGACTCCGGACGAGATCCGCGATGGACTGGGCCGTGACGAACGAGTCGCGGGCGAGCTGCGCCGCCGAGAGCCCGTCGTGCCGTTCCAGCACGGTCAGGGAGGTGTACTGCAGGGCCGTGATCCCGGCCGGCTTGACCAGCTCGTCCAGGCGCGAGCGGACAACCAGCTCAACCTGCTTGACCATGTACAGCAGGGACGGGGGTGCCTTGGTGCCGACCATGGGGTCAGCGTAAGGCATTGACAGGAAACCTGTGTGTGTTGAGACTGCGGACCAACAGGAATCCTGTTTGTTGAAACTTGGCGATCAAGGCTGAGGAGTGGGCAATGACGACCACCTTCGAGAGCGGGCCCGGGCGGCTGTTCATCGGCGGACAGTGGCACGAGGCGGCCGACGGGGCACGCATGGACGTGATCGACCCGTCCACGGGTCAGGTGGTCACGAGTGTCGCCGAAGCAGGCTCCGCCGACGTCGACGCCGCCGTTCGGGCCGCGCGTTCGGCCTTCGACAGCGGCTCCTGGTCCGGGCTGAGCGGCCGTGAGCGCGGCCGTGTGCTGAACCGGGTCGCCCAGCTGATCCGGGAGAACGCCGACGAGATCGCCGCCCTGGAGAGCCAGGACGTCGGCAAGCCCATCACCCTCTGCCACGCCGTGGACGTGACGAACGCCGCCAACGACTACGAGTACTACGCATCCCTCGCCTGGACCCTGGACGGCGGTAACCGGGACGTCCCGATGAACCGCCTCGCCTACACCAGACGCGGCCCGATCGGCGTCGTCGGCGCGATCACCCCCTTCAACTTCCCGCTCATCCTCGCCGGCAGCAAGATCGCCCCGGCGCTCGCGGCCGGCAACACGGTCGTCCACAAGCCCGCCGAGGAGACCCCGCTCAGCGCCCTCTACATGGCGGAACTCCTGAAGAAGGCCGGCGTTCCCGACGGCGTCCACAACGTGGTCACCGGCACCGGCCCGGTCGCCGGTGAGGCCCTGCTGCGCCACGCCGGTGTCGACAAGATCGCCTTCACCGGTTCCACCGCCGTCGGCCGGCACGCGGCGAGCGTCGCCGGGGAGGGCCTGAAGCCGGTCACGATGGAACTCGGCGGCAACGCGGCCCACATCGTCTTCGAGGACGCCGACCTCGAGAAGGCCGTCGGCGCGATCATCAAGGGCTTCGTCTTCAACACCGGCCAGTTCTGCATGGGCGGCCCCCGCCTGCTCGTGGCCCGCCCGCTGTACGAGACCGTCGTCGGCATCCTCGCCGACGCCGTGCCCGGTGTGCCCGTCGGCGACCCCCGAAAGCCCGAGACCGTCGTCGGCCCGATGGCGGGGGAGCGGCACCTGAGGAAGGTCGAGGAGTACGTCGAGCTCGCCCGCAAGGAGGGCGCCCGCATCGTCTGCGGCGGCGAACGCCTCGACCTGGACGGCGGCTTCTACTACCGGCCCACCGTCATCGCCGACCTCGCCAACGACTCCCGTGTCGTCCAGGAGGAGATCTTCGGCCCGGTCCTCACCGTGCAGCCCTTCGACACCGAGGACGAGGCCGTCGCCCTCGCCAACTCCACCCCGTACGGCCTCGCCTCCGGCCTGCAGACCACGGACCTGGCCCGCGCCCACCGTGTCGCCGACAAGCTGGAGGCGGGCATCGTCTGGGTCAACGACTGGGCCATGCTCGACCCCGCCGTGCCCTTCGGCGGTGTGAAGTCCTCCGGCTTCGGGCGCGAGTACGGCCCCGAGGCCCTGGAGTCCTACACCAAGGTCAAGTCCGTCGTCGTCTCCCTCGACTGAGCGCCGTCCCGGGATCACCGGCGGGCCGCGGCGCTTGGGCGGCCCGCCACCGAAGAAGGAGTACACGAGCATGTCCATCACCACACGTGCCGCCGTGGTCGAGTCCGGGGGCGCGCCCTTCACCGTCTCCGAGGTCGTCCTCGACCAGCCGGGGCCGGGCGAGGCGCTGGTCCGCATGGTCGCCGCCGGGCTGTGCCACACCGACCTCGGGGTCGCCGGCGGCGGGCTGCCCTTCCCGCTGCCCGGGGTCCTGGGCCACGAGGGCGCCGGTGTCGTCGAGGCCGTCGGCCCGGGCGTCACCTCCGTCGAGCCGGGCGACCACGTCGTGCTGTCCTTCACCTCCTGCGGCGGCTGCCGCAACTGCCGTGACGGGCACCCGGCGTACTGCGCCACCTGGCTGCCGCTGAACCTGATCGGCGGCCGCCGCGCCGACGGCACCAGCACCATCAGCCGGGACGGGCAGGAACTCGGCGGGCACTTCTTCGGCCAGTCCTCCTTCGCCGAGCGCGCCCTGGTCGACGAGCGCGGCCTCGTCAAGGTCGACCCCGACGTGCCGCTGGACTCCATCGCCCCGCTCGGCTGCGGCGTACAGACGGGTGTGGGCGCCGTCTGGAACGTGCTGGAGCCGCGGGCGGGCAGCACGCTCCTCGTCCTCGGCGCCGGGGCCGTCGGCCTGTCCGCCGTCATGGCCGCCGCCCTCACCCCCGCGACGACGGTCATCGCCGTCGACAAGGTCGCCGCTCGCCTGGAGCTCGCCAAGGAACTGGGCGCCACGCACACGGTGAACGCGAGCGAGGTCGCCGACCTCACCGAGGCCGTCATGGAGATCACCGGCGGGCAGGGCGTCGACGGCGCCGTGGAGACCACCGGCAGCGTCTTCGTCCTGCGCAAGGGCGTCGACTCGGTGGCCGCGCGCGGCACCCTCGTCATCGTCGGCGCCCCGCCGTTCGGCACCGAGGTCTCCCTCGACGTCAACGGCATGCTCGGCGGCAAGCGCGTCGTCGGTCTCACCCTCGGCGACAACGAGATCCAGACGGCCATCCCCGTCCTCGTCCAGCTGGTCAAGGACGGCAGGCTCCCGCTGGAGCGCCTGATCAGCCGCTACAAGTTCGAGGACATCGACCAGGCCGTGGCCGACATGAGCGACGGCACCAGCATCAAGCCCGTGCTGACGTTCTGACCCGAGCCCTCCTCCCGAGCCGCGCCCTCCCCGCGCGGCTCCGGCCCGGTGGCTGACCGTGAACCAGGTCACCCACCGGGCCGTCGAACGTCCGGGGCCCCCGCGGCGTCGAAGGAGGGACACGATGTCGGGAACGAGCAAGGGGTGGGGAAATGCGCGGAGGGCTCGCGGCGACGGCGGTCGCGCTGGCCGTACTGGCGGTGGGATGCGGCGCCGACGGGGAGAGCGGCGCGGTGATCGCCGGCACCCCGCCCGCCACGCCGTACGACGGGCCGCTGTACGTGCCGCACAAGGAGGTCGACGGGGACGGCGCCGACGCGATGCGCACGGAGTCGGGCGCGGCCGGCCGGGCGCTGGAGTGCGAGGGCGAGCTCTACTCGGGCGGCGGGGGCCCGGGCGGCTGGGGCGAGAACGACGGGGGAGGGACGCCCGAGGAGGGCCTGGAGGCGTACTTCGACATCGAGCAACCCGACGTGCCGCGTGAGGGCTACCGCCTGGAGCGGGAGGAGAAGGACCGGGCCCTCTTCTCGTACGACGTCGACGGCCGCACCAAGGTCGCCGTGATCGTCGCCAAGGACCGGAAGGGCAGCCCCGGTTGGGGGCCCGAGACCAGCGCGTCCTGCGACCCGGCCGAACTGCCCGCGCGCTGGACGGACTCCCAGTGGTACGAGATCTGGACCGACGCCAAGGGCCGCCGGGTGCCGATCACCGCCGTGCACACCTCCGAGGGTGCGGAGCACTGCGACTGGCAGGAGGCCCACTTCCTGTCGACGGGCCGGGACGGGTCCGCCGGCAGCCGGTTGTACGGCCGTGACCCCGAGGGCGTCCTCCCCGACGGGATGCTCACCTCCGCCTACGACGGTGACGTCCGCATGCCGGCCAAGGCCCGGGACACCGGCTACCGCTACCAGGACGAGGACTGGGAGCTGTGGCTGGTCGAGGACGACCCGTCGAAGGCGTACGTCCGCACCCCGGACGGTGTCGAGCTGTGGCCCCGGGTGGCCGAGGGCCACGGCTGCGCCTGACCGGGCACCCGGCTCACCGGCTGCGGTGCAGGGCGACGAGCAGTTGCCACGACTGGTGGGCGATCTCCTCCGACGTGGCCTCGATCCGGCCGTGCAGCCAGTCGGCGAGGACCCCCGCGAAGGTGGCGGCCACGGCCGAGGCCACCAGCGGGGCGTCCGCGGCTCCCGCCAGCTCGCGCTCGCGCAGGCTGTACGCCCGCAGATCCTGGTACAGCACCCGCCCCAGCGGGCCGCTGCCGCCGGGCGCCAGCAGGGTGCGGTACAGGGCGGTGTGCGGGGTGAGCGAGGCAAAGAACTCCACCAGGGCCGCGGGGGCCCGTACCGGGTCGGGACGGCCGCGCCAGGCGTGCAGCGCCTCCACGGCCTCCCGTACGACATCGGCGCAGGCGTCCACCGCCAGCGCCTCCAGGTCCGCGTAGTGCACGTAGAACGTGGCCCGGCCGACCCCCGCGCGGCGGACCAGCGCGGCCACGCTGACCTCGTCCAGGGGGCGCCGGGAGCATTCGGCGAGGAGGGCTTCCCGCAACTTGGCCCGGGTGCGGGCGGCCCGGGGGTCCTCCGCGGTCATCCGGCGACGAGGACGGCGGCCAGGGCGAGCGCGGCGGGCAGCGCCTGCAGGACGAGGATGCGGCGGTTGGCGGTGGCGGCGCCGTACACACCGGCGACGACGACGCAGCACAGGAAGAAGACCTGGACGCGGAACCCGGTGGGATCGTCCGCGATCAGGCCCCACACCAGACCGGCCGCGAGGAAGCCGTTGTAGAGGCCCTGGTTGGCCGCCATCGCCGCGGTCCGCTGCGCCAGGTCCGCGTCGAAGCCGTGGAATCTCATCCCCGGCGCCTTCTGCCACAGGAACATCTCCATCACCAGGATGTACAGGTGCTCCACCGCGATCAGCGCAACCAACGCACTGGCCAGGATCTCCATGCTCAACGGCCTCCACAGCACTCGGCACGTCGCCGAACTTCCAAGACAGGTGTCCACTATAACTGGACGGCTGTCCAGGAAACAGGGGGTCGTCCATAACGGCCGTCCCTGCGCCATGGGCGCGGGGAGAACGGGGGAGAACGGGGTACCCGGGGACCGTATGGGCGTCGGGGCTCCGCCCGCGCCCCCTTGACCGCGCGGAGGAGAGACATGGCACTGGTACGGGCAGGGTTCGTGGTGCTGGACTGCGCCGAGCCGGAGAAACTCGCGGCGTTCTACAAGGAACTGCTCGACGCGGAGGAGACGGACGCGACCGCCAACCGCGTCGAGATCCTGGGGGCCTGCGGCACCCGGCTGGCCTTCCGCCGCGACGTGAACGCGACGCCACCGAGCTGGCCGCGCCCCGAGAACTCCCTCCAGGCCCACCTCGACTTCTACGTCGACGATCTGGACGAGGCCGAGCGGCGCATCGTCTCGCTGGGCGGCCGCCCCGTCGACACGAAGGAGCCGGCCGGGCCGTTCGAGGAGCGTGGCTACTCCGACCCGGCCGGCCACTCGTTCACGCTGCGCCGCGAGCACCCCACGGCGCCCAAACAGGGCTGAACCCCGCCGGGCTCAGTCCCGGCCCCCCTTCTCCGGAGCAGGCCACACGCCCGTGGACCGCTCGATGGCCTTCGCGCCCGTGCGGTCCACCACGCTGCGCACGACCGCGAAGATCGCGCCCTGCACGGCGGCCGCCAGCAAAATCTCGCCCCACCCGCGGTCCCGGTCCAGCGCGTCCGGGGCGTTGTCCTCGTGCCGGATCACCTTCCATGTCTTCTGGAACGCCATCGAGGCCAGCGCACCGCCAACCCACCCGAGGGCGAAGCCGACGGGCTTGTAGGCGAGGGGCAGTTTCTTCTTCTTGGACACTTGGCCTTCCTCCTTCGTGTTGCGGTCTTGAAGCGTCGCCGGGCCGGCGTCAGGCCCGCCCCTGCGGGGGGACGACCTCGGCGGCGGGCACGGGCCCGGGCGGCGTGCCGTCGCCGAACGGGCGCCCGCCCAGGTCCTCACGGCCGTGCGGCGTGAGCCAGCCGGACAGATCGGGCCCGAGCGGCACGATGCCGGTCGGGTTGATGCCCGTGTGCACCCGGTAGTAGTGCCGTTTGATGTGGTCGAAGTCGACGGTGTCACCGAACCCGGGGGTCTGGAACAGATCGCGCGCGTACGCCCACAGCACCGGCTCCTCCGCCAGCTTCCAGCGATTGCACTTGAAGTGACCGTGATAGACGGCGTCGAAACGCACCAGCGTGGTGAACAGCCGGATGTCCGCCTCCGTGATCGTGTCCCCGACCAGGTACCGCCGGGCCGAGAGCCGCTCCGACAGCGCCTCCAGCCGCCGGAACACCCCGGCGCACGCCTCCTCGTACTCCTTCTGCTCCGTGGCGAAGCCCGCCCGGTACACGCCGTTGTTGACGTCCTCGTAGACCTCCGCCATCACCGAGTCGATCTCGTCGCGCAGCGGCTCCGGATACAGGTCGGGCGCGCCCGGGCGGTGCAGGGCGGTCCACTCGGTGGCGAGGTCGAGGGTGAGCCGCTGGTAGTCGTTGGTGACGAGCTTCCCGCTCGGCACGTCCACGACCGCCGGCACGCTCACCCCGCCCGGATAGTCGCTCTCCCGCGCGTCGTACGCCTCCTTCAGGAACCGGATGCCGAGCACGGGGTCGCGTCCGTCCGGGTCCAGGGTGAACCGCCAGCTGCGGTCGTCCTGGACGGGGTCGGCGACCGCCATCGACAGCGCGTCCTCCAGTCCCAGCAGCCGCCGCGCGATCACCGCCCGGCTCGCCCAGGGGCAGGCCCTGCTGACGACCAACCGGTACCGCCCGGCCTCCACCCGGCGGCCGTCCGGGCCGTCGGCGGTGATGCGGTCCGTGAAATGGCTCGCCGACCGCTCGAACCGCTTCCGGCCGTATTCCTCGTTGCCTTCGCCGCCACTCACCGTGCTCGCCCTTCCCGATCCGCTCGCCTCGATACGTGTGCCCTGGTGCGGGTTCCCCGATTTCCGCGACCGCCACGGTGTGAGCGGGACCGGCCGGGGCAGTCGGCGTAGGTGACCGGGACAGTGACGGTCATGAGCACATCGGATGTCGGGGGCCAGGAGGGGCTTCATGGGGTGGGAACGGCCCGGGGACGGTATCCCCGGGGACCGCACGGGCGGGGACGGCATAGGCGGCGACGGCGCGACCGCGGACGGCACGGGCGGCGCACGGTCCGACGGACGGGACGGCGCACACGCCGAACGGAAAGCCACCCACGCGGAACGGGATGCCGGGCACGCCGAACGGGAAGCCGCACACGACGGCACCGACGGGAAGGGTCCCGAGGAGCAGGAGCAGACCGGTGACGGGTCGGCCGAGCTCTGCGAGCCGACTCCGCGGCGGGGCGGCGGGGCCGGGGCCGACCGCCGGACCCGTGTCACCGTCCTGGTGGCGCTCGCCGCGAACCTGGTGATCGCCGTCGCCAAGACCATCGGCGGACTGCTCGCCGGGTCCCCGGCCCTCCTCTCCGAGGCCGCGCACTCGGTGGCCGACAGCCTCAACGAGGTCTTCCTCCTCGCCGCGCTGCGCCGCAGCCGCCGCCCCGCGGACAGCCGTCACCCCTTCGGCTACGGCAAGGAACGCTTCTTCTGGTCCCTGCTCGCCGCCGTCGGCATCTTCGTCATGGGCGGCTGCTTCTCCGTGTTCCAGGGGTTCCACGCCCTGGCCGGCGGTTCGGAGGACTCCTACGACGGCTATGTGGCCGGCCTCGCCGTCCTCGGTGTCGCGCTGCTCTCCGAGGGCGCCTCACTGCTGCGCGCCCTGCACCAGGTGCGCGCGCAGGGCGGTGCGGGGGGTCTGCGGGACCCGGCGCTGCGGACGGTCGTCGCCGAGGACGGCACGGCCGTGCTGGGTGTGACCCTCGCGATCGCCGGCATGGCGCTGCACATGGTGACGGGGCAGGTGGTGTGGGAGGCGCTCGCCTCGTTCGGGATCGGCGCCCTGCTCATGTACGTCGCGTACTGGCTGGGCCGGGACGCCCGCGAACAGCTCATCGGGCGCGCGGCGGGCGCCGAGGCGAGCCAGAGGATCCGCGCGCTGCTGGTGGCGCAGCCCGAGATCGACAGCGTCGAGGCCCTGCTCACCATGGAACTCGGCCTGGACTCCACCCTGGTGGCCGCCCGCGTCGACCTCGTCCCCGGTCTCGACAGCGAGCGGGTCGAGGAGGTCGCCG
The DNA here is from genome assembly GCF_055573455.1 of Streptomyces sp. NPDC030183. Classification (NCBI taxonomy): domain Bacteria; kingdom Bacillati; phylum Actinomycetota; class Actinomycetes; order Kitasatosporales; family Streptomycetaceae; genus Streptomyces; species Streptomyces sp. NPDC030183. The sequence continues at coordinate 65,372 of NZ_JBVIBK010000012.1, read as the reverse complement.
TACGCATCAAGCGCTCCATCGCCCACATCGTCCCCGAGGCCGATCAGATCTTCCTCGACGTGACGGACGCCCGCGCGGCGCGGCGCGCCCAGCAGGCGGAGCCGGGCCGGAGCGGCGAGCGGGGCGGGAGTGAAGAGCCGGGTGAGGGCGGCGAGCGGGCCGAGAAGGCAGCGAAAAGCCCCGCCGCGACGGGGGAACGCGGCGGGGCCTGACAATCAGGTGCCCGGCACCCGGGGGTTCATGCGCCTCGATCCGAGCGGATTTCCCCGCCGGCCTCCGGTCTCCGGGAGCCGTGGGCCGGCCCTCGGCCGGGCACCCCGGCCCGCCGCCCCTACGCGACGTCCATCGCCTCCGGCACGAAGACCGGAATCTCCCGGTCGGTCCTCTTCTGGTAGTCGTCGTACGGCGGATACGCGGCGACCGCGCGCTCCCACCACACGGCCTTCTCGTCCCCCGTGACCTCACGGGCCGTCATGTCCCGCCGGACGGGCCCGTCCTGGAGCTCCACGTGCGGGTCGGACGTGATGTCGTGGTACCAGACAGGGTGCTCGGGCGCGCCGCTGGTGGTGACGATGACGACGGGCATCCCCGTGTCCAGCGGCGTCGTCCCCTCGGTACCGCCCGAACTCAGGCCAACCGCCGTTCAGGACGGCAGGAGCATGCGTGCCGCCAGTACCGCGATGACGGCACTCGACACGAGCCCCGTCGTCAGCCTGCCCCGGTGCCCGGTGAGCGCGCGGCCGAGCAGGGCGCCGCCGCCGGCGACCAGCAGTTGCCAGCTGGCGGAGGCGAGGAACGCGGCGAGGACGAACACCGCCTGTTCCAGCGGGAGCAGGGCCTCGGTGGCGCGGCTGCCCAGGACGAGCGCGGCGAAGTAGACGACGGTGGTGGGGTTGAGGAGGGTGATCCCGAGGAGGGTGGTGTACGCGCGTGCCGGGCTCACCGGATCCCGCTGTCGCCGGTCGGGGAGCCGCCGGGTGCGGTACTGGCGCAGGGCCGTGACCGCGCCCCGCGCGGCGAGGGCGAGGAGCACCAGGGCGGACGCCCAGCGCAGCGGTACCAGCACGGGCTGGAGGGCGGCCGCCAGTGCCGTGCCGCCGAGGGCGGCGACCAGGGCGTAGATCCCGTCGGCGGTCGCGATGCCGAGGGCGGCGCACACGCCGGTGCGCAGGGAGGTGCGGGCGGTGAGGGAGACCAGGTAGGTCGTGACCGCTCCGACGGGGATGGCGATGCCATAACCCGCGAGGAGCCCCGCGACGAGCACGGCCGTCATGACCGGGGCGGCGTCGGTCCCCACGGTCGGCCGGACTGCTGCTGCCCCCGCACCGGAGGAACGGTGGCGGAGGTCGGCGGCAGGAAGGTATCGGTGATGAACATGGGCAGAGCTTGGGGCCGGGCTTGCCGCTCTCGCAATCGAATTTACGGCGGCGCAGCGCGGCACCCTCGCAAGTATCCATCTGGACAGGTGTTGACGGTGGAATCCGGGTCTCCTTATCTTATTTGGAGTCAAACGATCTGGGGGATCTCATGCGCGCCGCACCACGCATGCTGCTCGTGCTCAGCGAGAACTGGACGCTGACCGGCGGCCGGGCCGATCTGCCCACCGCCGTACGCTGGGCGCGCGAGGCGGAGGACGCCGGGTTCGACTCCGTCATGGTCAGTGAGCACATCGTGCTCGGCCCGGACGCCGGGGCCGCCGGCATCATGGGCAACCCCCGCGACTACGCCCTCCCGGGGAACCAGGACCCGTTCACCCCGTGGCCCAACTCCCTGCTCCTCCTCGCCGCGATCGCCTCCGTCACCGAGCGTCTGCGGCTCGCCGCCGCCGCGGTGCTCGCCCCGCTGCGCCACCCCCTGCTGATGGCGAGGGAACTCGGCACCCTCGACCTCCTCAGCGAGGGGCGGCTTCTGGTGCAGCCCACGGTGAGCTGGAGCAAGGACGAGTACGACGCGCTCGGTGTGCCCTTCGGCAGCCGGGGGCGGCTGCTCGACGAGCACCTCGCCGTCTGGGCGAAGGCCTGGGGGCCGTCTCCGATCTCCCACGACAGCGAGCACTACCCGTTCCGGGACGTGTACTTCGAGCCCAAGGCGTACCGGCCCGAGGGGCCCCGGCTGTGGTTCGGCGGTCAGCGCGTGCACGGTCCGGTGCTGCGTCGCCTGGTCCGTCACGGCCACGGCTTCCATCCGCTGGGCCGGCCCACACCGCAGGATCTCCGAGCGCTGAAGGAGGCCATGACGGCCGCCGGCCGGGACATCGCCGAGCTGGAGATGATCGGCGGCACACAGGCGGTCTTCCCCGACGACCACTCCCCGGCGGACCTCGGCGCGGCCCTCGCCTCCCTGCCGGAACAACTGGAGCAGGGGTTCACGACCTTCTGCGTCAAGCCGAACCAGTTCATCGACGACCCCGACGAGGTGGGTGCCTTCTGCAAGGACGTCATGCGCCGGGTGGCCGCCCTGACCGGATGAGACGGGGGAGGGCCCCGGACCCGGGAAGGGGCTCGGCCGTGAGTCGCGGCCGTCCGGGGCCCCTGACGCGGGCCGACAGTCCTGCGGGGACGTCGAACGCCTCGTCGAGCGGGCATCCGGCGGCTGACGGCGGTTCAGTAGGGTTCCACGGATGACCGACACCGCACCCGGAACCCGGCAGAGCCCCGCACCCGCCACCGACAAGCCCTTCCTCTACGTCGTCGTCTGCGCCGCCGGCATCGCCGCCGAGGTCGGCGGGCTCATCACGGCGGCCCAGGAACGGGGCTGGGAGGTCGGGGTCTTCGCGACCCCCGTCGCCATGGGCGGCTTCTTCGACACGGCGTCCGTCGAGGCGCGGACCGGCCGCCCCATCCGCTCCGCCTGGCGCGCCCCGGGCGACCCGCGCCCCTTCCCGCCGCCGGACGCCGTCGTGGTCGCACCCGCCACCTTCAACACCCTCAACAAGTGGGCGGCGGGCACGGCGGACACCCTCGCCCTCGGCACCCTCTGCGAGGCGTACGGACTCGGCGTCCCCATCGCCGTGCTGCCCTGCGTCTCCGACGCGCTGGCGGCCCACCCGGCGTACCGCGCGAGCCTGGAGCGACTGCGCGGCATGGGCGTACGGTTCGGCGACCCGTACGCCGGCGAGGTCCGACCCGACGGGGCGCGGCCCGAGTTCCGCTGGGAGCGGGCGCTCGACCTGCTGGAGACGGACCGGGCGCGGCCCACGGACCACCGCGTCCCACCGAACGGCTGAACCGGTCACCGGCTCGTGGCCGACGCACGTCCGCCTCTCCCGACCGCGGACTGCCGGTGCCGCCACAGCGGCGTGGCCCTTCCCGGAACTCGACCGACCGCCTCAGTGGGCGCCTGCCGGTTCGAACTCCGTGCCGCACGGGCCCGCGCCCTCGCTCTCCGCCAGCGGTACGGGCTCACCGCTCATCGTCAGCGTCTCGTAGTAGCGCCCGATGCGTTCGGTGGAGCGGCCGACGTAGTGGCCGATGAACGAGCGCCGGAAGCGGTCGGCCGTGCGGTTGGGCTGCGAGCCGTGCACCAGGCTGCCGTTGAAGAACAGCACGTCGCCCGGAGCCATGTCGACCGGAACGGGGGAGAGGCCGGGCGGCGGCGGGACGTACTCGCGGACGAAGGACAGCTCCTCGTCGGCCTCCTCCGGGCAGAACAGGTCCATGCGATGCGTCCCCGGCACGACCTCGAGGCCGCCGTTGTCGCGGTCGATCACATCGCAGGCGATCCAGGCGGCCACACAGGTCCCCGGCTCGACGCGCAGATAGAAGTTGTCCTGGTGCAGCGCCTGCCCGCGGGCGCCCGGCGGCTTGAAGTAGAACATGCTCTGCGCGGCCAGGACCTCCTCCCCGAGCAGCTCCTCCAGGACCTCCCGCAGCCGTGCGTCCAGGAGCACCCGCAGGGAGAGGCCGTCGACGCGGTGCGGGTGCATGACCCGGGGGTGGACGTGGAGCGGGTCGACCGGTCCGTCAGCCACCGGCGGGCGGGGCTGGAAGTGCCCCGGGATCGGACCACCCGCCGCCAGCGCCGCGAACCGCTCGCACAGCTGATCGATCTCGGCGGGGGAGAACAGTCCCCGTTCCACCAGATAGCCGTTCTCCTCGAAGTCGGCCTTGCCCGTGACTGCCATCCGTGCGTCCCTTCCCCTCGGCGTCCGATGTGTCCCACGCTAGGTCCGAGCGCCTTCCGGGAGGATGCCTGTGCGTGCTGACGACTTGTCCGTGACCGCTGCGCCCGCCGATCCCTCACCACCCCCGGGCCAGGTGATCATCGGCCGGTTCGACCAGCGCCCGCCGTACGCCGTCAACCGGCCGGAGGGCGCCGACAGCTGGCTGTTCACCTGGACCACGGCCGGGGCGGGAGTGCTGCGGCAGGGCGCGGCCGGGACGGCCGCACACCCCGGCGACCTCGTCGTCCTCGGACCCGGCGTGGCCCAGCACTACGCGGTCGCACCCGGCGCCGCGCACTGGGCGTTCTGGTGGGTGCACTGCCAGCCGCGGGCGTCCTGGGCGCACTGGCTGCGGCCGTACGAGACCGGCGACCGGGTGTACACGGTCACCCCGACGCCCGACGGCAGCCGTGAACGCGTCGGCGCCGCCTTCCGCCGGATGCTCGCAGACGCCCGCTGGACGGGGGAGGGCGCGCCCCCGGCGGCCGAGGGTGCCCCGGCGGACGGCGAGGTCGCCGTGGCGCACGGCGCGGCGGCCCGCGAACTCGCCCTGTGCTCGCTGGAGGAGGTCGTCCTGCTCAGCGCGGCCCGCGCGGAACCACGCCGGTCGGCCGCCGACCCCAGGGTCCGGCGCGCGCAGGACCTCATCACCGCGGACCCCGGCGCCCCGCACACCGTCCGCTCCCTCGCCGAGCGTGTCGCGCTCTCCCCGTCGCGGTTCGCCCACCTGTTCACCGAGCAGCTCGGCCACTCCCCGATGCGCGTCCTGCTCCACGCACGCCTGCTGCACGCCGCCCGGCTCCTGGAGGCGACCGAACTGCCCGTCGAGCGGGTGGCGACGGCCTCCGGGTTCGGCAGCCCGTTCCACTTCAGCCGGGTGTTCCGGCAGCGCTACGGGGTGCCGCCGGGCGCGTACCGGCAGGCGCTCAGGAACGGCGGCTGAACGACGAACGGCCGGCGCCCGCCCGGCGACCGCGCCCACCCGGCCGCCGCGCCCGCCCGGCCCCGTTCAGCCGCCGAACACGCGCAGCGACAGCCACAGCGCCACCACGGCCGAGCCCAGCGCAGCCGGGACGGTGAGCAGCCCGAGCCGGGTGAACTCGCCGAGGTCCACGTCATGGTCGTGGTGGTGGACGATGCGCCGCCACAGCAGCGTGGCCAGCGACCCGGCGTACGTGAGGTTCGGGCCGATGTTGACGCCGAGGAGGACGGCGAGGACGGCGCCCGTGCCGAGCGGCGCCGCCAGCGGCACCAGGACGAGGACGGCGGGCAGGTTGTTGATGACGTTGGCGATCAGCGCGGCCAGCGCGGCGACACCCAGCAGGGCCAGAAGGCCCGACCCGGACGGCATCACCCGGCCCAGCGCGTCGGCGAGGCCGTTGTCCACGACCGCCCGCACGACGACGCCCAGCGCCAGCACGAACGCGAGGAACGGCAGCGAGATCGACCGGAACAGGGCCAGCGGGGTGGTGCTGCGCCGCACCAACGCCCGCACCGCCAGAACCAGCGCACCGGCCAGCGCCGCCCACGCGGGCTCGATGCCGAGCGCCGAGGTCACCACGAACCCGGCGAGCGTGCACACCACGGTGACCAGCGCGAACATCGGCATCTCGGGCCGCTCGACCGTCTCCTCCACGGGCGTCGGCACACCGAGGTCGTCCGCGAAGAACCGCCGGAACACCACGTACTCGACGGCCACCGCCACCGCCCAGGGCGCCGCCATGAGCAGCGCGAACCGGGTGAAGGTCAGCCCGCTCGCGGTGAACGCCAGCAGGTTGGTGAGGTTGGAGACGGGCAGCAGCAGCGACGCCGTGTTCGACAGGTGCGCGGTCGCGTACACATGCGGCTTGGGCCGGGCGCCCAGCCGGGCGACGGTCGCGAACACCACCGGCGTGAGCAGGACGATCGTCGCGTCCAGGCTCAGCACCGCCGTGATGCCGGAGGCCAGCACGAACGTCGAACCCAGCAGCCGCTGGGGGCGCCCCGCGGAGGCCCGCGCCATCCAGGCCCCGCACGCCTTGAAGAGGCCCTCGTCGTCGCAGAGTTTGGCCAGCACGAGCACGGCGGCGAGGAACCCGAGGACCGGGCCGAGCAGTTCGGCCTCGGCGCGCGCGTGGTCGAGGGAGACGGCGCCGGTCGCGACCGCGATCCCGGCCGCCGGTACGGCGACGACGGCTTCCGGCAGCCCGAACGGGCGGGCGACCGCGGCGCCGAGGACCACGACGAGCAGGAAGACGGAGAGGACCTCGGCGAGGGGGGTGTTCACAAGGGGACTTTCGGGACTTCGGCGGCGCGACGACTGACGCACATTACCGCCACGGACGAGCACACGACGAACGGACGTGCGGGCCATGCCACGCACACGGGACCGACGTCACTCCTCCGACAGCGTCAGCTCCGCCCAGATCGTCTTGCCGTCCTCGGTGTGCCGGCTGCCCCAGCGCTGGGTGAGCTGGGCGACCAGCAGCAGACCGCGGCCGCCCTCGTCGAAGGTCTTCGCCCGGCGCAGGTGCGGGGCCGTGCCGCTGCCGTCGGACACCTCGCAGATCAGGGTGGTCTCGTCGTGGATCAGCCGCAGCTGGATCGGCGGGGCGCCGTGCCGGATGGCGTTGGTCACCAGCTCGCTCACCACCAGCTCCGCCGTGAACGCGGCCTCGCTGATGCCCCACAGGGCCATCTGGGTGAGGACGTACTGCCGGGTGCGGGCGACGAACGCGGGGTCGGCCGGGATCGACCAGGTCGCCACCTGCGTGGGTCTGAGCCCCTTGGTGCGGGCCAGCAGGAGCGCCACGTCGTCGGGGGCGCCGCCCGCGGGGAGGAGGGACTGGACGACCTCACGGCAGATGTCGTCCAGCGGCCCCTTGCGGCCGGCCAGGGCGTCGGCCAGCAGTTCCTGGCCGGCGTCGATGTCGCGGTCCCGGGTCTCGATCAGCCCGTCCGTGTACAGGGCGATGACGGTGCCCTCGGGCAGTTCGAGTTCGGCGGACTCGAAGGGCAGTCCGCCGAGGCCGAGGGGCTGCCCCGACGGCACGTGCACCTCCATCGGCCGCCCGTCCGGGTCCAGCACCACCGGCGGCGGATGGCCGGCCCGGGCGAAGGTGCAGCGCCGGGTCACCGGGTCGTAGACGACGTACAGGCAGGTGGCTCCCACCTCACCGGTCACGCCCTCGCTGCCGGCCTCCTCGGAGAGCCGTACGACGAGGTCGTCGAGGTGGGTCAGCAGTTCGTCCGGTGCGAGGTCGACGTCGGCGAGGGTGCGGACGGCGGTGCGCAGCCGGCCCATGGTGGCCGACGCCTGGACACCGTGTCCCACGACGTCGCCGACGACCATCGCGACCCGCATCCCGGACATCGGGATCACATCGAACCAGTCGCCGCCCACCCCTGCCTGCGCGGCAGGGAGGTACCGCGAGGCCGCCTCCAGGGCCGGCATGTGGGGCAGGGTCTGGGGGAGGAGGCTGCGCTGGAGGGCGAGGGCGGTCTCACGCTCGCGGGAGTAGCGGCGGGCGTTGTCGATGCAGACGGCCGCCCGCGCCGTGACCTCCTCGGCCAGCAGCTCGTCGTCCGGGGTGAAGGGGTCGAGCCGCTTGAAGCGGGTCAGCACGGCCACGCCGAGCGTCGTGCCACGGGCCCGGATCGGCACCGACATGGTGGTGTGCACGCCCAGCTCCTTGACCCGCGCGCTGCGCGTCGGGTCCCAGGCGAGCCAGTCCACGAGCGTGTTGGCGGGGTCCGTCGCCACGATGGTGTGCCCCACCGACAGGGAGGCGGCCTGCGGTGAGGTGGCCGGGTAGACATCGGTCCGGCCGATCTGGACGACGGCCTCGGGGCACCCGGGGGTGATCGACTGGTGGGCCGTGCGGCGCAGCGTGAAGGGCGGGGACAGTGGGCCCTCGTGCGGTTCGTCGCCGTGGTCCAGGGACTGCATGAGATCGACGCTGACGAAGTCGGCGAGGGCCGGGACGCACACGTCGGCCAGCTCCTGGGCGGTGCGCCGGACGTCGAGGGTGGTGCCGATGCGGATGCTCGCCTCGTTCACCAGCTGGAGCCGCTGACGGGCCAGGTACTGCTCGGTGATGTCGTGTCCGGTGACACAGACGCCGATCGGCCGGCCGCTGTCGTCGCAGAGCGGTGCGATCGCCGCCGACCAGGCGTGGGCGCGGTTCTCGTCGGCGGCCCTGAGAAAGGTCTGCACGTCCTTGCGGCGGCCCAGGGCGAGCACCTCGCGCAGGTGTTCCTCCAGCTTCTCGCCCTGCCGGCCGCCCACGATCTCCGACATGTGCAGGCCCCGGAGCTTCTTCTCGGGTATGCCCACCGCTTCGGCCATCACGTCGTTGATCCCGCGCAGCCGGAGCCGGTCGTCGAAGACCGCCATGGCGCACGGCGACTGGACCATGACCGCCGAGGCGAGCGGATCGTCGCGGACCAGAGGGCCCGGGTCGTCCAGCGGGCACAGAACCAGCCAGCCGCCGCTGCCGTCACCGTCCTTCGGACCGTACTGGTGGGCGAGGAGCCAGACCGTCACCGTGTGTCCGTCGCGGTGACGCAGTGCGAGCGTGCCGCTCCAGCTGAGGCTGCCCGGCGGGGGCGGCAGAAAGGACGCCTCCGGGGCCAGCAGCTCGGCGGCGGGCCGGCCGACGACCTCCGCCGCGGGTCGGCCCAGCAGGCGTCCGGCTCCCTCGTTCCACTCGACGACGCGGCCGTCGTCGTCCAGGACCGCCCGCGCGGTGGCGGCACCGTCCAGGGCATACGCAGGTTCGTCACCGTGCGTTACCTTGCGGGTCCTCATCGTCGCGAGTTCCATTCCGCCGGACCGAACGGGCTTACGGGTGAATTCAAGCCTATGTGCTCAGCTGCGAAAGGGGACTCGAAACCGCATTCTGCGGGGGTTGTCGCGCTGTCACTGATGCGAGTGGCGCGTGGGGCTCCTGGTTCGCTGGTGCTCTTCGTCGGGTTCTGTTCGGTCGCGCTTCTTCGTGATGGCTTGTGGGGCCTTGGGGTGCGCGGTGCCGACGGGCGGCGCGGAACGGTCGGCTCCGCCCCGGTGGATCCGGCCGTTCCGCGGCCCGGTCGGAAAACCCGTCCCGTCCGGACCGTTGACGGGCTGTCATGTCTCGAACAGCATGGCCATCGTCCGCATCTGGGAGCGCTCCCACGCCACATGTCACCGCTGTGCGCCCCCACCTCCCGAGGAGCCCAGACGTGAAACGACGCAGAACCACCCTGCTCGCCCTGACGACCCTGCTCGCGGCGACGCTCACCGCGCTGCCCGCCGGGTCCGCCCAGGCCGAGGAGGTCGAACAGGTCAAGAACGGCACGTTCGACAGCACCACGGCCCCGTGGTGGACCACGCCCAACGTCACCGCCGGTCTCACCGACGGCCGCCTCTGCGCCGAGATCCCCGGCGGCACCGCCAACCGCTGGGACGCCGCCGTCGGCCAGAACGACATCACCCTGGTCAAGGGCGAGTCCTACCGCTTCAGCTTCTCCGCCTCCGGTGTCCCCCAGGGCAAGGTCCTGCGGGCGATCGTCGGCCTCCAGGTCGCGCCCTACGACGCCTACTTCGAGGTGAGCCCGCAGCTGAACGTCTCGGGCGACCGGTACTCGTACACCTTCACCTCGCCCGTCGACACCGCCCAGGCACAGGTCGGCTTCCAAGTGGGCGGCAACGCCGACCCGTTCACCTTCTGCATGGACGACGTGTCCCTGCTCGGCGGGGTGCCGCCGGAGGTCTACGAGCCCGACACCGGGCCCCGGGTGCGCGTCAACCAGGTCGCCTACCTGCCCGCGGGGCCGAAGAACGCCACCCTCGTCACCGAGGCCACGGCGAAGCTCCCCTGGCAGCTCAAGAACGCCTCGGGTTCCGTGGTGGCCCGGGGCGACACCCGGCCGCGCGGCGTGGACGCCTCCTCCGGGCAGAACGTCCACTCCATCGACTTCGGCTCCTACCGCAAGCGCGGCACCGGCTTCACCCTCGTCGTCGACGGCGAGACCAGCCGCCCCTTCGACATCGACCCGAGCGCCTACGAAAGGCTGCGGCTCGACTCGCTGAAGTACTACTACACCCAGCGCAGCGGCATCGCGATCAAGGACGAGCTGCGCCCCGGCTACGGCCGCGCCGCCGGCCATCTGAACGCCGCCCCCAACAAGGGCGACGACGACGTGCCCTGCCAGCCCGGCGTCTGCGACTACACCCTCGACGTCACCGGCGGCTGGTACGACGCCGGCGACCACGGCAAATACGTCGTCAACGGCGGCATCTCCACCTGGGAGGTGCTGAGCACCTACGAGCGCTCCCTGTACGCCCGCACCGGGCGGACCCACAAGCTGGGCGACGGCTCGCTGGACATCCCCGAGAGCGGCAACAAGGTCCCCGACCTGCTCGACGAGGTCCGCTGGGAGCTGGACTTCCTGCTGAAGATGCAGGTGCCGCGGGGCAAGCCGCTCGCCGGCATGGCCCATCACAAGATCCACGACGAGCAGTGGACCGGGCTGCCGCTGATGCCGGCCGACGACCCGCAGAAGCGCGAACTGCACCCGCCGAGCACGGCGGCGACCCTGAACCTCGCGGCGACCGCCGCCCAGGCGGCCCGCCTCTACCGCCCCTACGACCGCGCCTTCGCGGCGAAGAACCTCGCCGCCGCCCGCACGGCCTGGGAGGCCGCCCGGGCGCACCCGGAGATGTACGCCTCGGAGAGCGACGGCACCGGCGGCGGCGCCTACGCCGACAACAACGTCGCCGACGAGTTCTACTGGGCGGCCGCGCAGCTCTACCTCACCACCGGCGAGAAGAAGTTCGCCGACTTCGTCCTCGGCTCACCGGTGCACACCGCCGACATCTTCGGCCCCATCGGCTTCGACTGGGCGAGGACGGCCGCCGCCGGGCGTCTCGACCTCGCGCTCGTGCCGAACGGGCTGCCCGGCCGCGACAAGGTCCGCCAGTCCGTGATCAAGGGCGCCGACCGCTACCTGGCCACCCTGAAGGACCACCCCTACGGCCTGCCGTACGCGCCGGACAAGAACCTCTACGACTGGGGCTCCAACCACCAGATCCTCAACAACGCGGTCGTCATCGCCTCGGCGTACGACCTCACCGGGGCGTCCAAGTACCGCGAGGGCGCGCTGCAGAGCATGGACTACCTCTTCGGCCGCAACGCCCTCAACATCTCGTACGTCACGGGCTACGGCGAGGTCAACGCCCATAACCAGCACGCCCGGTGGTACGCCCACCAGCTGGACCCGACCCAGCCGAACCCGCCCGCGGGCACCCTCGCGGGGGGCGCGAACTCCGGCATCCAGGACCCCTTCGCGCAGAGCAAACTCCAGGGCTGCGTCGGCCAGTTCTGCTACATCGACGACATCCAGTCCTGGTCGACCAACGAGCACACGATCAACTGGAACGCGGCGCTGGCCCGCATGGCCTCCTTCGTGGCGGACCAGACCTGAGTCCCCCATGTGACCGCACGCGGCCCGCTCCCCTCTCCCAGGGGCGCGGGCCGCACCCTTTCGGTACCGCGACGTATGTGCGATGAGCTGGGAATATTTACGGGTAAGTACCCGCGCGGTACCGTTACCGCATGCCAGCTCTGAATGTGGAGTTCAGCGACCGCGAGCTAGAGGACCTGCGGCAGATGGCCAAGGAACGCGGTACCTCGATGAAGGCGCTCGTGCGTGAGGCCGCCGCGGCCGACATCGTGCGGCACCGGGCGCTGAAGGAGGGGGCGGAGGCGTTCCGGCAGTTCTTCACCAAGAGCGCCGACGAATTCGCCGCCGCTTTCCCCGATGACGAACCCCTCTCGCCCACCGTGGAAGGACGGGCCGTCTGACCGATGGCTCCCGTCCTCCACATCGACGTGCCCTGGCTGCTCCAGCGACACGAAGAGGTCCTGCCCGAGCAGCCCACGATCAACGACTTCTCGGCCCTCGTCGCCGCCGTGGCCCGCCATCGGGTCGACCCGCCGCGCCTCGGCGTCGACTCCGACCCGGCCTGGCGGGCCGCCGCGCTGCTGCACACCCTGGCGGTGCTCAAGCCCCTGCCGGCCTCCAACGCGCGTTTCGCCTGTGCCACGGCCGTCGCGTACATGTTCGTCAGCGGGGTCGGCATCGACCCGCCCTACGGGGCCCTCGTGGACCTCGCCCGCGATCTGATCTCCGGGAAGACGGATGTCTACGGGGCGGCGGACCGGCTCCGCTCCTGGCAGATCTGACGTGGAACGGCGGGGCCGCCGACCGAGGGCGGGAGGAACAAGGTCGGCGGCCCGTTTCGCGCGGGAGAGCCGCCGTTCCGCGCGTGGCCCGTGTGAGACGGCCGTTTTCAGTCAACAACCACCCCTCGTCGCACCGGGAGAGTGCGTGGGCCACCGAGGCGTGCGCACGCTTCACACGGGGCGCTCGAACCATGAATCCCCAGCCTCGCCAGAAGGGTTCGCTCTGCGAATCGGAGCGTACCGTTCCGGTCATCTGACCTGCTTTTAGTGATGCAGATGTTGCCCGAGTGCCTTGTTAGTCACGAGTAGCTTGTGCAAGGGTGAACGTCCTGCGCATGGGCAATGGCCCGGCCTGAAAGGCCATTTGGTTTTTCCGGCCACCGAAGAGTCCAAAAGACTCGAGGTCGACGGTCATGGTGCGGCTCAGTCCCCGGCCGCTTTCCCGGCGCCCGCCAAAAAGGTACGTACCAATCCAGGGCCCTTTTCGGCGGTCACCACTCCGTGTGCCATCTTGCGCCTTGGAAGGAACCCGCTCTGTGCACACCCCCCACCCTCCCCGCCCCTCTTACGCGCCCGCGCCGGGGCCGGTCCCCGGGGAGTCCGACGAGACGCTCGCCGCCCGGCTGCGAGGCTGGCCGGAAGGCGGCACCGGCGATCCCGTGGCCCTGTTGATGGCGCGGCACTGGCAGCCGACGTACGACTACGCTGTCATATGCCTCGCCTCGGGGTCGAGTGTCGCCTCGATGGTCACCGCGACCGCCTTCCACCGGGTTCTCGACGGGCTGATGCGGGGCGAATCGGGCGTCGCGCTGCGGCCCCGGCTGCTCGTGGCCGCGCGGGACACGGTCAAGGAGTGGTCCGCGGAGGAAGGCGTCTCCGGTGTTCTGCCGGACCTGCGGAAACCCGCCGGGGGCCGCGGCATGCGGGCCGCCAAGTCCATGACGCCCGAAAATCGCAAGCTCGTCGAGCGGTCTTTCCAGGCCCTCCCGGCCGTCGCCCGGTGCCTGTTGTGGCACACCGAGGTAGAAGCAGAAACGATAACCATACCCACTGGTCTGCTGGGGCTGGACGCCGACAGCGCGACGGCCATGCTGGAGCAGGCGCGCGAGAAATTCCGCGAGGGCTGTGTGCGCGCCCACCGGGAACTCGCGCCGTCCAAGGACTGCCGCTTCTACAACCGCCTGCTGGACGTGCCCATTCGCCGCGGCGGCGCCCTCCTGCCGGATGTGCAGCAGCATCTGCTGGAGTGCCGCTACTGCCGTTACGCCGCGGACCAGCTCAGCCATTTCGAGGGCGGACTCGGCGGGGTCATCGCCGAGGCCGTACTCGGCTGGGGCGCGCGACGCTATCTCGACTCCCGCCCCGGCCGGATGCCGTACAAGGGGAATTCACGGCGTTCGGGCGGTGGCGGCAAGCACCGTCTGCTCTCCCAGATCCCCGCCCAGCGCCGCCGGATCGCCGCCGGGGCACGCACCCCCCGGACCCTGTTCACCGTCGGGGTCTCCTCCGGCGTGCTGCTCGCCGCGATCCTCGGCGCCGCCCTGTTGTCCGACGACGGCAGCGGCGCGGACCCCGCCGCGTCCACCAGCGCCGGCGGCGGTGTCGCCACGGCGCCCGACACCGGCGACGAGAGCGGCGCCGACGCCTCGCCCACGCCGCCCGCGAAGGCCGGCCGTCCCACGGCACCCCAGCAGACCCGGCTGCGCAACCAGGCCGCCGACCTGTGCCTCGACATCCACGGCGGCAAGGCCGTGAAGGGCGCCTCGACGGAACTCGCCGTGTGCTCCTCCGACTGGACCCAGAAGTGGTCCTACGAGGAGGACGGGCTGCTGCGCAGTGTCGCCAACCCGGAGCTGTGCCTGGACTCCCAGGTGGACGCCGGCGTCGTCGTGCTCGGCACCTGTGCCGACGAGGACTCCCGGCGCGGGGAGGACGTGCGCTACGCCTTCACGGCGCAGGGGGAGTTGCTGCCCCGGTGGGGCGAGGGGCTGGCCGTCGCCCCGACCGGGACCGAGGCCAAGGCCGATGTGGTGGTGAAGGGCCGGGACAACTCCGCCGGCCAGCGCTGGCTCACCGACGGCGTCACGGCAAGCCCCGAGTCGCTCTCCGTCTCCGGCTCCGAGGAGCCCAGCGCCGAGACCGAGCCGGTCACGAAGGAGCCGAAGGCGAAGGACGAGGCACCGGAGCCGGATGCGCGGAAGCCGGACGAGCCGACCCCCGGGGCGACCCCGGACGCCGAGCAGCACGGTTCGATCATGTCCGTCGCCCACGACACCCCGACCGCACCGAAGGCGAACTCCGACCCCCTGTCCTCGCTCACCACCCTGCCCTCCCGCACCACTCCGCACCTGCCGAACCTGCTGCCCGGGGTACTGCCGGGGGGTGGCTCGTAGAAAGATGCGGCGCGACGGCCGGCTGCGCAGGGAACGCTCGGTCACGCCCGGAGCGCCGCACCTCAGGAGGTCTTCGCGGAGGACCGCTTCGTGGTTCTGGATTTGTTCGGGCCGCTTCGGGTGGACTTGGCGGGCGGGCTCTTCCGGGGCGCCGGCTGCTCCTGGGCCGGCTTCGCGGCCTCGCTCGACGCCGTGCGGCCCCCCGCCGTCCGCCAGGTGAACTCGATCTCCAGCTCGATCTCGCCGTCGCCGATCTCGACCTCGATCTCGCTGCGGAGGTCGTCGGGGATCCGCAGGCTCAGCGTTCCGGGGGCGAGTTCGATGTCGGCCTCCCCGCCCTCCCGCAGGGCCTCGGCCAGCGCCGTGAGTTGGTCGGCCGCCTCATGACGTGACAGCGAGCGCTTCTGCTCGAACTTGAGGTCCTTCATGGGGATCTCCGATCCGTCACCGAAGGGTGGACGGTCACCATTCTGCTGCCACCCGCCGGATCGGACATCCGCATGCCCCTCCGGCGGAACGCCCGTGCCGCCGGGCCCACCAGGGCTTCCCATGCGCGCCGCTCCGACCGGCTCTACGGTTGAGGGAAGTCCCGAGCCCGCGGAACCCGGTGCTCCCGCACCCCTGCACGCTCCGCGCTCGCACCTCACCTGGAGGGCACCGCGACATGTCCACCGCATCCGAAACCCCGGTCCTGGACACCCTCGCCGCCATGACGATCGACTCGCTGGAGCGCTGCGGGCTCCCCCCGGACATGCTCATCCTCACGCGCATCGCGGCACTCGCCGCGTCGGACGCCCCGCCCATCTCCTACGTGGCCCACATCGACCCCGCCCTCCGGTCCGGCCTGACCGCCGAGCAGCTCCAGGACGTGCTGGTCGCCATCGCGCCCATCGTCGGCACCGCCCGCGTCATGACGGCGGCGGGAAACATCTCCACCGCCCTCGGCATCGCCATCGCCGTCGCCGACGCCGGGATCGAGCCCCAGACCTGACCCAACGTCCGCGGCACCGCAGCACCACAGGCAGGAGGGACGTCGATGTCCCGGAACGCGACGACGGCGATGCGCGCGGTACCCCACGCCACGCCCGAGGAACGCGCGGCCCTCGGCACGGCGGCGCGCCGCCGTTCGCCGCGGTCGGGCCATGCCGTGTACAAGCCGCCCCCCGGCCGGCCCGACCCGTTGGCGATCCTGGAGGCGCAGTCCGCGACACGGGTGCCCGAACTCGTCCCGATCCGCTACGGGCGCATGATGGAGTCCCCGTTCCGCTTCTACCGGGGCGCCGCCGCGATCATGGCCTCCGATCTGGCCGGCAGCCCGAGTTCGGGCCTCACGGCGCAACTGTGCGGTGATGCCCACATGCTGAACTTCCGGCTGCTGGCCTCGCCGGAGCGACAGCTGATGTTCGACATCAACGACTTCGACGAGACCCTGCCGGGTCCCTGGGAGTGGGACGTCAAGCGGCTGTCGGCCAGCCTGGTCATCGCGGCCCGCGCCAACGGGTTCGACGACGCCCAGCGCGCCCGAGTCGTGCGGGCCACCGTCCGCCGGTACCGCGAGACGATGATCCGCTTCGCGGCGGCGGGAAACCTCGACGTCTGGTACGCGAAGATCGGCGCCGACGTCCTCGAATCCCTCGCCGCGGCCGGACTCCACAAGCGGGGTCAGCGGAATGTGAGCCGGGCCCTGGCCAAGGCCCGGACCCGTGACAGCCTCCAGGTGTTCGACAAGCTCACCGAGACGGTCGACGGCCGGCCCCGGATCGCGGCCGACCCTCCGCTGCTCGTCCCGGTCTCCGATCTGCTGCCGGACATCGAGCGCACCGGCCTCGAACGGCAGTTCCGCGGTCTTCTGGAGCGCTATGCCAGGACCCTGCCGTCCGACCGGCGCTCGCTGCTGGAGGACTACCGGCTGGCCGACGTCGCCCGCAAGGTCGTCGGCGTCGGCAGCGTCGGCACCCGGTGCTGGATCTTCCTCCTGCTCGGCCGGGACGGCCGGGACCCGCTCTTCCTCCAGGCCAAGGAGGCCGACACCTCCGTGCTCGCCCCGCACGTCGGCGCGAGCAAGTACGCCAACCAGGGCGAGCGGGTGGTCTCGGGCCAGCGGCTGATGCAGGCCACGAGCGACATCTTCCTCGGCTGGGAACGGGTGGACGGCTTCGACGGCAGGCAGCGCGACTTCTACGTCCGCCAGTTGCGCGACTGGAAGGGCATCGCCATGCCGGAGCGGATGCGGCCGAAGGACATGCGGGCGTTCGGGGAGCTGTGCGGCTTCACCCTCGCGCGTGCGCACGCCCGGTCCGGCGACCGGATCGCGATCGCCGCGTACCTGGGCGGCGGCGAGTCGTTCGACCGGGCCCTCGCGACCTTCGCGGAGGCGTACGCCGACCAGAACGAGCGGGACCACGAGGCCCTGACCCGCGCCGTACGCGCGGGCCGGCTCCCCGCGCAGGAGCTGCGGGCGGCCTGAACCCGCGACCCGGTCACGCCCGGTCCGCGGCCAGACAGTCCGCGTCGATCGTGGCGGGCGTCCGGTGCCCCGACAGGGCGAGGGTCAGGTCGAACTCGGCCAGCAGGGAACGGACGACGTGTTCGACGCCGGTCCGGCCGTCGAGCGCCAGACCGTATACGTAGGGGCGCCCGAGGAGGACGGCGCGGGCGCCGAGCGCGAGCGCCTTGAAGACGTCGTCGCCGGTGCGCACGCCGCTGTCGAAGAGCACGGTCAGCCGGTCCCCGACCGCCTCGGCGACCCCCGGCAGGGCGTCCGCGGCGCCGACACAGCCGGCCACCTGGCGGCCGCCGTGGTTGGACACGACCACTCCGTCCATCCCGGCGTCGGCGGCGAGCCGGGCGTCGTCGGGGTGCAGGACGCCCTTGAGGACGATCGGCCCGTCCCAGTGCTCCCTCAGGAACGCCAGGTCGGGCCAGGTCTTCCCGGGGTCCCCGAACATGCCCACGAAGTGCAGGACGGCCGCGTCGGGGTCCTCGTGCGCCGGCTTGGCGAGCCCGGCCCGGAACGCGGGGTCGGAGAAGTAGTTGGCGGTGCCGACGCCGTGCAGGAACGGCAGGTACGCCCGCTCCAGGTCCCGTGGCCGCCAGCCGAGCACCGGTGTGTCCAGGGTGACGACGAGCACCGAGAACCCGGTCGCCCTCGCCCGCGCGAGGAAACTCCGGGTGACCTCGCGGTCCTTCGCCCAGTACAGCTGGAACCAGCGTTCGGCGTCGCCCATCACCCGCGCGATCTCCTCCATGGGTGTGCTGGAGGCCGAGGACAGGATGTACGGCACGCCCTGCGCGGCGGCGGCCCGGGCGGCGGCGGACTCCGCGTCCGGGTGCACGATCGACAGCACGCCCACCGGGGCGAGGGCCAGGGGCGCGGGCAGTGTGCGGCCCAGGACCTCGACGGTCAGGTCCCGTTCCCGGACGTCCCGGAGCAGCCGCGGCACGATCCGGTGGCGTTCCAGGGCGGCGCGGTTGGCCCGGGCGGTGCTGCCGTCGCCCGCGCTGCCCGCCACGTAGCCGACGGGACCGGCACCGAGCCGGTGCTCGGCGAGCTCCTCCAGCCGGGTGAGGTCGGTGGGCAGCCGTGGCACGGCTCCCGCCATCCCGTTCAGATAGATCTCGTACTGGAAGTCCGCCCAGTGCTTCGCCATCCGCTCCGCCCCGCCTCTCGTCGTCGAGCACGCGACGGCCGCCCCGCCGCCGTCTCGCCGACGATCCTGGCGAGTCGGCCCGCCGCCGTCCACCACGCGCGGCCTGACGCGGCACTCCACCCCCGTCGAGTCACGGCGGCAAGCGGAATGTTTCAGGCCGATTGCCGAGCCGTGGAGATCCAGCCATCCGCGATCAATGGACGATCAAGAACCGCTCAGAATCGGGGTTTGCATGTTCGAATTCCGTGACTTCGCGCCACTACTTCAACACTCAAAGTTACCGAAACCCGTGGGGTCGATGTGTGTTCCAGCCCCGGACCCGGCAGAGTGGCGCTCGCCGAACCGGCACCGATCGGGCGGGCTTCGTCCACGTGACAGGTGAGACGAAACCGCCGGCAATCCAAGAGCGGAAGGATGCACACAATGCCGAAAACCGCGCGATGGGCAGCGACTCTCACCCTGACGGCCACCGCCGTCTGCGGCCCCTTCGCGGGCTCTGCGCTGGCCGCCCCGCAGCCCGGCACGTCCGGACTGTACGCGCCCTCAGCCATGGTCCTGACCACGGCCCACGGCGAGGACTCCGCGGCCGCCACCCCTGAGCGCGCGGTCACCCTGACCTGCGCGCCGCGCCCCTCCGGAACCCACCCGGCCGCCGTCCAGGCGTGCGCCGAACTCCGGGCGAGCGACGGGGACTTCGACGCTCTCCGTGGCGCGACGGGGGCGTTCTGCACCAAGCAGTACGACCCCGTGGTCGTCACCGTCCAGGGCGTCTGGCAGGGCAAGCGCGTCGCCTACGAGCGTGTCTTCTCCAACGACTGCGTGAAGAACTCCGCGACGGCGGCCCTGTTCTCCTTCTAGAGGGGAACCCGAGACCGGGGTCGTGTGGTTCCGCGAGTGATGAGCGAGGGCCCGTAACTGGGGAGTGCGAGCCCTGTCGTGGTGCGCCACGCGATCCCATCCGGGGGTCGGCCAGGCAGAGTGGGGCTGCCGGCCGACCCCCGGCATCTTTGTTCCGGTCGTCCCGCGCCGGACGGTCACTCGGACGTGACGGTCCAGCGGCCCACCTCCCGGTGCCCGGAGTCGTACAGGGCCTGTCCGTCCCCCGGCGCCATGTCGCAGTGCCGGAGGTTGCCGCCCCAGTACCGCAGGATGCGCTCCAACTCCTGGACGGTGGTGCCCTCGTCCCAGCCGGTACTGTCCAGGTCGACCTCGAGAAGGAACTTCACTTCGCGCGTCTCCACTTCTGTGTGGCTCGGATTCCGTACCGGTGCGGCCGGAACGGGGTACACCTGCCCCTAGGCCCTGTCGTCAAATTCCCACCTACCCCGCGACGCCCTGCACGCGCTCTCGACGCACCGGGCCCTGACCCGAGTACGTCCAGTACACGGGTCAGGGCCCGGCACACCGAGAGCACGCACCTGACGCCGCGGGGCCGCCCTTCGGGCGACGGCGGGAATTTGACGACAGGGCCTAGGTCCTTCGATCGTTTCATCCGACTTCTCCGGCGCCTTGTCCGACTTCTCCAGGTGGGGTTCCGGACATGAGTGGGGGCCGGGCGGTCTGTCGCCCGGCCCCCGCGTCGTCCGCCGACCTCGTCGGTCAGTCGTGGTGCGACTTCTCCTGGGCCCGTTCGTTGGGCGTGATCGCCTCACCGGCCTCGCCCCGGTGGCGGCGCTGACGGTCCGAGTCGGTGACCCGGGTCTCGGCCTCCTCGACCTCGTGCAGGACCTCCTCCAGGGCCGTCTCGGGCCGGTCGCCGGACTCACGCTTCGGGTGACGGGTCATGGGGCTCCTTCTCCTTTCCTGTGGCATCAACCGGTTTCCTGTGGTGGCATCAACCGGCCGGCGTCGCGATCCGCAGGGGGACCGGGCCGGCCGGGCCGGGAAGCGGGGCGGCGGGTGCCGCGTCCTCGTGGGTGACCTCCGCCCACCAGGCCGGGCCGTCCTCGATGTGCCGTAAGAACACTCCCTCGCGGATCGCCCACGGGCAGACGGTCACCGTCCTGAGGTCGGTCAGCTTCATGGTGGTGTGTCCGACCACGGCTCCGGCCAGGCTCTGCGCCGCGCGCGGCGCGGAGATGCCGGGGAGCGAGGACCGCTCGGCCGCGGGGAGCGCGGCGAGGCGGTCGATCGCGCGCGCCAGGTCCGCCCGGTGCAACTCCCGCTCCACGAACGGCCCGTGCCGGCCGGGCGAGGCCCCGCACAATCTCGCCAGCTGCTGGAAGGTGCGGGACGTGGCCACCGCGGTGCGCGGCCCTTCCCACCGGATCCGCGCGGCGACGTCCCGCAGCTGGTGGCGGACCCTGCGACGCAGTGCCTTGACGCTCTCGGGCGACGGTGGGTCCTGCCCGTCGAAGAACTCATGGGTCAGCCGGCCCGCGCCCAGCGGCAGCGACGCCACGAAGTCCGGCAGCCGCCCCCGTCCGAACGCGACCTCCAGGGAACCGCCCCCGATGTCGAGCAGCGCGAGCGGCCCCGACCGCCAGCCCATCCACCGCCGCGCCCCGAGGAAGGTCAGCTCCGCCTCCACCTCGCCGGGCAGCGTGCACAGGCGTACGCCGGTCTCCTCCCGCACGGTGCGCAGCACGTCCCGGCAGTTCGGGGCGGAGCGCACCACGGCCGTCGCGAAGGCCAACGGGGCCGAGGCGCCCCAGTGTTCCGCCGTACTCGCCGCGGCCGCCACCGCGTCCGACAGCTGTCGTACGGCTTCCTCGGGGACGTCCTCTCCCGGAGTCACCTGCCCCGACAGCCGCAACCGCCACTTGGAGGTGTGCACCGGCAAGGGCACGCCGTCCTCGGTGTCCGCCACCACGAGCCGTACGGTGTTCGATCCCACATCCACCACGCTCATCCGCATGACCCCGAAGTACCCGCGAGCCGCCGCAGCACGCGTACGGGGAACGGCGGCCGGGGGCGAACGGTCGTGTACCGGCCGCCCGGGCGCTCCCGCACGCCACCCCCGGCCGTGGCCCGGCCGGCCCCTCCCCCGAGCAAGACGATCAGCCTTATTGCATATGATGTGCAGGTGCTGGATTACGACATCAGGCCCGCGGGCTCCGACGACCTCGACCGTGCGCGCGCGGTGATGCTCGACACCGTCTACCGGGACTTCGGCACGGGATACGTCCCGCGCTGGCACGGCGACATCATCGATCCGTACGGCGCGTACGTCCTGCCCGCCCGGCACACCCTCCTGGTGGCGGTCGACGTGCGGGACGGAGCGGTCGTCGCCACCGGCGCCCTGGACTCCCGCGGCCCCGCGCACCCGCCCAACCCGCGCCGTCTGGCCGAGCGTTACCCCTCCGGCGCCACCGCCCAGCTGCGCCGGATCTATGTGCGCCCCGAGCATCGGCGGCGCGGCCTCGCCCGGCGGCTGGTCGCGGCGCTGCTGGACTTCGCGGCGGCCGACGGCGGCTACCGCTCCGTCTATCTGCACACCGACCCAGGGGTCCCCGGCGCCGAGGACTTCTGGCGCTCGCAGGGCCACGTGGTGTGCGACGAGCGGGTGGAGACCGGCGAGCGGGTCGTGCACTTCGAGATCCCGATGCCCACACGTCCCGCCTCCGGCGCACCCGGCGAACCCGTCCCCACGGCGACCTCGCCGGTCAGGTGAGAACCCCGCCCCCGCCCCTCCCCATCGGCCGCCCCCGCCCCGGAGACCCAGGAACCATGCGCTCCCCCCGCCGCCGTCGCGTCGTCGCCGGACTGCTCCTCGCCCCCGCTCTGACCGGCTGCTTCGCCTCCGGAGGCGACCCGTCCGGCGGTGGCTCCGCCGACGGCTCCCGGCTGCGCGTCGCCCTCGCCTTCCCGCCCGCCGAGAACTTCTCCCCGTACGGCGCCGACGCCACCCTCCTCAGCCGGCTCGGTGTCACCGAGGGGCTGACCGCGCTGGACGCCAACGGCGCGGCGGCCCCCGCCCTCGCCGAGTCCTGGAAGCGGGAGAACGACCGGAACTGGCTCTTCACCTTGCGCGAGGCGACCTTCCAGGACGGCACCGAGGTCACGCCCGCCGCGGTCGCCACCGCCCTCACCCGTGCCACCGAGGCCCGGCCCGTCCCCGCCGCGCTCTCGGGGATCACGCTCACCGCGCGGAAGAGCGGCGCGCGGAAGATCCGGGTCACCACCGAGGACCCCGACCCCGCCCTGCCGCTGCGCCTGTCCAGCCCCGGCCTCCCGATCCTCTCCGCCAAGGCGTACGCCGGGAAGCGCGTGAACCCCAGCGGCACGGCCACCGGCCCGTTCGAGCTGACCGGGATCACCGGTACCAGCGCCGCCACCCTGGACCGCTACGACGACCACTGGGCCGGGCGTGCCCAGGCGTCCGGCATCGACGCCCGGTTCATCGCCGACGGCACCGCCCGCACCAACGCCCTGCGCACCCACCAGGTCGACATCGCCGAGGCCGTCCCGGTGTCGCAGGCATCCACCCTCGACAAGGACACCCGGCACGAAACCGCCACCACCCGCACCACCAGCCTCCTCCTCAACACCAGGAAGGGCGCCTTCAAGAACCCCGGGCTCCGCGCCGCCGCGCGCGAGGCCGTCGACGGCTCCGTCCTCGCCGAGGACGTGTACGAGGGACACGCCGACCCCGGCGTCGGAGTCTTCGGCCCGGCCGTGACCTGGGCCGCAGGCAAGCGCCCCGAACCCACCGGACGGGCGGAGGCGGCCGACCCCGCGGGCACCCGGATCACGGTCGCCACCTACGACAACCGGCCCGAACTGCCCGAGGTCGCCCAGGTGCTCCAACAGCAGCTCCGCAAGGCCGGGTTCGAGGTGGAACTGGAGGTGCGCGAGTACTCACGGCTGGAGCGCGACGCCCTCGCCGGGACGTTCGACGCGTTCATCGGCGCCCGCAACTCCCTGCTCGACACGGGCGACCCCGTCTCGATCCTGGCCGGCGACTTCACCTGCGACGGCGGCTACAACCTCGCGCTGCTGTGCGACAAGAAGGTCGACCGGGCCGTCGCGGCCGCCGCGCGGCAGTCCGACACCGCCGCCCGGCAGCGGGCGGCGGTGAAGGCCGAGGCGGCGGTCCTCGCCACGGACGCCACCGTCCCCCTCGTCCACCAGCGGATCATCACCGGCGTCGGCACCTCCGTACGGGGCGTGATCCTCGACCCGTACGAGCGGACCCTCATCGGAACGGGGACCCGGCGCTGACACGGACACTCTGGCGCGCCCTCCTCGCGGCCGCCCTGCTGTGCGGCATCGGCCTGCTGCCGTGGCTGTCGCGCACCGACCCGGCCCTCACCGTCCTCAAGGCGCGCTCCGCGGAACGCGACCCGACACCGGACGCCCTGGCCGCCGTGCGCGACCAACTCGGCCTCGACGCGGGCCCGGTGACGCTGCTGGGGGAGTGGTTCCGCGGGCTGGCGCACGGTGACGCGGGACGGTCGTGGATCTCCGGCGGCGAGGTCACCCCCGCCGTCGTCCAGGCGCTCGGTGTGTCCCTGCTGCTGATGGCCGCCGCGCTCGCGGTCGCGCTGCTCACCGCCGCGGCGGTGAGCGCCCGCACCCTGCGGCTGGGCGCGGGACGACGCCTCGACGACCGCCGGGGCACCGGCGGCGGGGCGGCGGTCCTGGCCGCGCTGCCCGAGTTCCTCACCGGATCCGTGCTCGCGACCGTCGTGGGGGTCCACCTCGGCTGGCTCCCCGCGCTCGGCTGGTACGGCCCGCGCTGGACGGTGCTGCCCGCCCTCGCCCTCGGGCTGCCCGCCGGCGCGCTGCTCGGACGGATGCTCGACGACCTGCTGCCGGGCGCCTTCGCCGAACCCTGGGCGCTCGCCGCCGCCGCGCGCGGCACTCCCGGGCGGACCGTGGCCCGGCAGGCCGTGCGCCGCTGTGTGCCCGGACTCCTGCCGAACGTCGGCCTGTTCGTGGTCGGCCTCACCGGCGGCGCCGTCGCCGTCGAGCAGATCTTCGACATACCCGGCCTGGGCCGCACCACCCTCCAGGCGGCCATCGCACAGGACCTGCCCGTCCTCCAGGCCGGCACCCTCGCCCTCGTCCTGCTGGCCGCCCTCGCCGCGGCCTGCGCCCGGCTCGCCGCCCGCCTCCTCGTCGGCCCGGCCCTCCGCGACGGCGCCCTGACCTCCCTGCACCGCCCGAAGCGCTCCCAGCCGCGCTCGGCACCCCTGGTCCTCGGCGCCGTCCTCCTCGGCACCATCGCCGTCGGGCTGACCCGCGACCCGCTCGCCCTCGACACCGGCTCGCGGCTCCGGCCTCCGTCCTGGGCACACCCCTTGGGCACCGACGCACTCGGCCGCGACCTCCTCGCCCGGCTCGGACACGGGGCGTTCACCACGCTCTCCCTGGCCGTCGCGATCAGCGCCGCCGCGCTGGTGACCGGAGTCCTGCTGGGGCTCGTGCCGCGCCTGTCCGGGCCGCTCGTCGACACCGCCAACGCGCTGCCGGCGGTCCTCGCCGGACTGCTCGTCGCCGGCGTCGCCGGGAACGGAGCCACCACCCCCGCGCTCGCCGTCGCCGCCGTCGCCTGGGTGCCGCTCGCCGCCCACACCAGCGCCCTGCTCGAACAGGAGCGGGCCACCACCCACATCACCGCAGCCAGGGGCCTCGGCGCCTCCGGCGGACAACTGCTGCGCCGGGAGATCCTCCCCGCCCTCCTCCCGCCCGTCACCCGCCACGCCCTGCTGCGGCTGCCCGCCGTGGCACTCGCCCTGACCTCCCTCGGCTTCCTCGGCCTGGGCGCCCAGCCGCCCGACCCCGAGTGGGGCCTCCTCCTCGCCGAGAACCAGCCGTACGCCGAACGCGCCCCCTGGGCCGTCCTCGCCCCCGCCGCCGCCCTCGCCCTGCTCGGCGCGCTGGCCGTCACGGCGGCGGGCGGAGTGCGCCCGCCCCGCCCGTACACCAGGGCCGTACGGCGACCGAAACCCGCCGTCGCCGCCACCACCGCAGGAGAGACCGCATGACCGAGCCCCGACGACAGAGCGGAACCGCTCCCGACCCGATGGCCGACGCGGGCGCGGCCCCCGCGCCGAAGGCCGCCGAGACCTCGCGGGACCGGCCCGCCACGCCCTCGCCGCGCCGCACCTGGGAACGGCTCAACCCGCTGCTGCGGCTGCTGATCCTCACCCAGCTGGCCTTCAACGTCGGCTTCTACGCCGTGCTGCCGTTCCTCGCCGAGCACCTCGGCACCGCGATCGGCATGGCCGGCTGGATGGTCGGATTCGTGCTCGGGCTGCGGACGTTCAGCCAGCAGGGCCTGTTCGTGGTGGGCGGGGCGCTCGCCGACCGGTACGGCGTGCGTCCCGTCGTCCTCGCGGGCTGTGTGCTCCGGATCGGCGGGTTCGTGTGGCTCGGATACGCCGAGGCGGCCTGGTCGGTCATCGGCGCCGTGCTGGTGATCGGCTTCGCCGCCGCGCTGTTCTCGCCCGCCGTCGAGTCCGAGGTCGCCCGGCAGGCCGTCGTCTGGGAGGACTCGGGAGGCGGGCCCCGTACGCGTGTGCTCGCGCTGTTCACGGTCGCGGGGCAGGCCGGGGCGTTCGTCGGCCCGCTCCTGGGGGCGCTGCTGCTGTCGGTCGACTACCGCGTGGTGTGCCTCGCGGGTGCCGGGGTCTTCGTCCTCGTCCTCGCCGGGCACTTCCGCCTGCTGCCGCAGCACATACCCGGCCGGGAACGGGTCGTGGTGCGGGGCGGCCTGGGCGGGCTGCTGCGCAATCGCCGTTTCCTCGCGTTGTGCGGCGCCTACGGGGCCTATCTGCTGGCCTACAACCAGCTGTATCTCCTCCTTCCCGACGAGGTGGAGCGCGCGACCGGGTCGCAGGCGGCGCTCGCCTGGCTGTTCGGGCTGTCCTCGCTGCTGGTGGTGACCGCGCAGCTGCCGGTGACCCGCTGGGCGGCGAACCGGCTGGACCTGCGGCGGTCGATGGCGGCGGGGCTGCTGCTGATCGCGGCTGGGTTCGCCGTGGTGGCCCTGGCCCGGCCCGCCGGCTGGACGGGCACCGCGGGGCTGTTGCCCGCCGCCGGGTTCGTGGTGCTGCTGACGCTCGGGCAGATGCTCGTCGCCCCGGCCGCGCGGGCCTGGGTGCCCGACCTCGCCGTCGAGGGGCGGCTCGGGCTCTACACCGGGGCGATGTCCTCCGTCTCCGGTCTGATCGTCCTGCTGGGCAGCGCGGGCGCCGGGTCCCTCATGGACATCGGGCTGCCCGCGGCCGTCCCCTGGGTGGTGCTGGCCGCCGTCCCGGTCGCCTCGATCATGCTGCTGCCCAGGCGCCCGCGAACCGCCGGGCGGCCCTGACAGCCCGTCACCGATCTCCCGTGAGAGACCCCTTGTTGCCACACGTATCGAAAATCGATAGATTTCCATCGCTCATCGAGAGAAGGAGGGGTGATGGGAAAGCTGACGACGCTCGCGCTCCGCGTGGTGATCGCGATGCTGTTGGCGGGCTCGGTGCTGGTGCAGGCGGTGATGGTGCCCTTGCTGGCCGCCGATCTGGGGGACCTGGACCCGGACGTGGCGCACGTGCGCACTCCGGTGCTGGTGATCGTGGTCCTGGGAGTGGTGACCGTCCAGGCGGTCCTCGTCTGCGTGTGGCGGCTGGTGACGATGGTCCGGCGCGACACGGTCTTCTCCCACGCGGCCTTCCGCTATGTGCACGGCGTGATCGGGGCGATGGTGGCCGCCTCGGCCCTGGTGTTCGCGCTCGGTGTGGTCCTGGCGCCGGGCGAGGCGGTCGCCCCGGGCATCGTGCTGCTGCTCGGCGGGATCTCCCTGGCGATCCTCGGTGTCGCGCTCATCGTGCTCGTCCTGCGGATGCTCCTCGCCAAGGCCGTCGCCCGCGACATCGAGGCGGCGCGGATGCAGGCCGAACTGGCCGAGGTGATCTGATGCCGATCGCCGTCGACATCGACGTGATGCTGGCCAGGCGGAAGATGTCCGTGGGCGAACTCGCCGAACGCGTCGGGATCACGCCCGCCAACCTGGCCGTCCTCAAGAACGGCCGGGCCAGGGCGGTGCGGTTCACCACCCTGGAGGCCCTGTGCGAGGTGCTGGAGTGCCAGCCGGGGGACCTGCTCCGCTGGGAACCCGGCCCACCGGAGGACGACGACGCCGAGGCCGACCCGGTCCGGCCGGGCGCGGTGGAGGCGGGCACCGCGGGCTGACGGACGCCACGGGCTGACGGACGCCGACGCGCCGGATCGGGGCGAAGGGTGCGCAGAGGGCACCGGGCGGTGTCGTTCCGCCGTCCGGTGAAACCCGGAGGCCGACGACCACTGGTCCGCCGAGCATCCGGGAGGCCCCCGTGTCCCATGACTCCGACGCCCCGTACCGGCGCGTACGCGCGGCGGTCGCCGAACGGTCCGACGCGTGCTGGAAGGTGGCGACCACCCTGCACGCCGACCCGGAGTACGCCTTCGCCGAGCGGCGGGCGGCGGCGCTGCTGACCGGCGAACTGCGGCGGGCCGGCTTCGAGGTCCAGGAGGGTGTGGCGGGGATGCCGACGGCCTTCGTGGCGCGCTCGGGCACGGCACGGCCGGCGGTGGCGCTGCTGCTGGAGTACGACGCGCTGCCCGGGCTCGGCCACGCGTGCGGCCACAATCTGATCGCCGCGGCCGGTCTGGGCGCCGCGCTCGCCGCCCGCACCGCCCTGGACGACGGCGCCGGATCGGTGCTGGCGATCGGCACCCCGGCCGAGGAGGGCGGCGGGGGCAAGGCACTCCAGGCGGAGGCGGGCGTCTTCGACGACCTCGACGCCGCGCTCATGTTCCATCCCGGGGTGCACGACTGGACCCGGGCTCCGCTGACGGCACAGGAGCAGTACCGGGTCGCCTTCCACGGCCGGGCCGCCCATCCCACGGGCAACCCCACCGAGGGCATCGACGCGCTCGCCGCCCTCGTCGAACTCTTCAACGTCCTGGCCGCGCTCGGCCGCCGGCTGCCGAGGGCCTCCCACATCCAGGGCATCATCACCCACGGCGGCGAGGCCACGAACATCGTCCCCGCCTTCGCGGAAGGCCGCTTCGGACTGCGCGCGGCCACCACCGACGCGCTCGACGAACTCGCCGGACAGCTCGCGACCTGCGCCGACGGCGTGGCCCTGGCCACCGGCACGAAGGTCACCGTCGAACGGGCGACCGTCCGGTACGAGCACTTCCGCGACAGCGGGCCGCTCTCCGACCGCTTCGCCGCCCACCTCGACCACGCCGGCATCCGCCTGGGCCCGCCCGCGGACGGCGTGTACCTCGGCTCCTCCGACATCGGCAACGTCAGCGCCCGCGTCCCCGCCATCCACCCCTTCGTCGCGATCATGGACGAGGACGGCTCCGACCACACGCCCGAGTTCGCCGAGGCCGCCGCCTCCGAACGGGCCCGCCGGGTGCTCCTGGCGGCCACCGAGGCACTGGCGTGCACGGCCGTCGACGTCCTGCGCGACCCCGATCTGCGGGAACGGGCCCGGCGCGCGCACGGCTGAGGCACGCGGCAGTGGCACCCGGTCCCGGGTGCGGACCGTCCCGCACCGCACCCGGGACCGGGTGTCAGGTCATCTGCCTGCGCACCAGTTCGTGCAGACGTCCCCCGGTGTCCGCCAGCAGCCGCGCCGGCGGACCCACCTCGACGACCTTCCCGTCCTCCATCACGACCACCCGGTCCGCGTCCATCACCGTGGACAGCCGGTGCGCGATCACGATCCGTGTGGCGTTGAGGGCGCGGGTGCTCTCCATGACCGTGCGCTGGGTCTCGTTGTCGAGGGCGCTCGTCGCCTCGTCGAAGAAGAGGATGCGGGGGCGCCGGATGAGCGCCTGGGCGATCATCAGCCGCTGGCGCTGGCCGCCGGAGACCGCCCCGTTGCCCTGGACGATGGTGTGCAGGCCCATCGGCATGCGCCGGATGTCGTCCGCGAGCCCCGCCATCTCGGCCGCCGCCATCGCCTCCTCGGGCGTGTACGGCTCCGTACCGCAGATGACGTCCAGGATCGAGCCCGTGAACGGCTGGGCGTGCTGGAGGACCACACCGCACTGCCGGCGCACCGCGGACTGGTCGAGGGCGGTCAGGTCCTGCCCGTCGTACAGGACGCTGCCCGACACCGGCCGGTCGAAGCCGATGAGCAGCCGCAGCAGGGTCGACTTGCCGCAACCGCTCGGGCCGACGACCGCGACGAACTCGCCGGGCTCGATCGCGAAGGACACGTCGTCCAGCACCAGCGGGCCGTCGTCCGCGTAGCGGAAC
The DNA here is from genome assembly GCF_055573455.1 of Streptomyces sp. NPDC030183. NCBI lineage: Bacteria > Bacillati > Actinomycetota > Actinomycetes > Kitasatosporales > Streptomycetaceae > Streptomyces > Streptomyces sp. NPDC030183. Next base: position 35,769 of record NZ_JBVIBK010000012.1, on the reverse strand, counting down.
GACAGCCGGCGCGCCTCGATCGCGCCGGAGAGCACACCGGGGCGCGTGCTCGCCGTCCGCACCTCCGGGGTCGCCTCCAGCACCGGCTTGATCTCCTCGAACAGCGGCAGCACGGCCACCGCCGACACGAACGCGCCCGTCAACTGGGTGACCGAGGTGAGCAGCATGGTCACCGAGGTGTTGAAGGTGAGGAAGTCCGCCGCCGACATCGAGCCGCGCGCCGGGCCCGCCAGCAGCATGAACATCAGCAGCGTGCACAGCGGCAGATACACCGCCCCCAGCACCGTGTTCAGGTTCTTGATCCCGCCGACCTTCTGCTGGAGCTCCCGGCTGCGGGCGAACTCGCCCGCCCAGGCGGCGTACGCGTAGTTCTCCGCGGCCGCCACCCGCAGCTTCGGCAGACCCCGCAGCGTCTGGAACGCCTGGTTGTTCAGCTTGCTGCCCAGGACCACCAGACGGCGCTGCCAGCGCACCTGCCACAGACCGAGGCCGAGGAACACCGCGGTCACCACCACCAGCATGCCGATCGCGGCCAGCGCCATCGGCACGCTGTACCAGAGCAGCAGCGCCAGGTTCACGGCACCGATCGTCACCGACTGCGCGACCACCGGCCCCACTCCGGCGAGCGTGCGGCGGATCGCGCTGATGCCCATGGCGGCGCTCGCCAGCTCACCCGTCGAACGCGACGCGAAGAACTTCGTCGGCAGCCTCAGCAGCCGGTCCCACACCGCCGGTTGGAGCGTCGCCTCGATCCGGCCCTCGAGACGCAGGATCGTCAGATTCTGCAGCAGCAGGAACGCCGCCGACACCACACTCGCGAGCATCACCGCGAGACACGCCTGCGCGATCAGGTTCTCCTGCGCCTTCGGCACGTACTCGCCGAGGATCCGGCCCGTCGCGATCGGCACCAGCGAGCCCAGCACCACCGTCACCAGACCGCTCAACAGCAGGCCCGTCATGTCGCCGCCGGTGCCGTGGAGACTGAACCGCATCAGGCGGAGAGGGGTCAGCACCCGTTCGGGCAGCGGCCGGTAGAACATCACCGCACGCGGCTCGAACTCCGCCGCGTTCGCCTTCTCCACCGGCGTCTCCCGGCCCGAGGACGGCTGCACGGCCACATAGCCGCCGCGCCGCCACAGCAGCGCCACCGGCGCACCGGACAGCGCCCGGTGGCCGACCAGCGGACCCACGTCGTCCCGCCACCAGTGCCCGTCCAGCCGTACGGCACGGACCCGGACCCGGGAGGCCAGCGCTATCCGCTCGACCGGATCGAGTCGGTCGCTCTCCGTGCCGCCCTGCGCGGGCTCCGCGAGGACGATCCCGGCCGCGCGGGCGACGAGCCGGCAGGCCGCGTACGTGGCGTCGGCGTCCGCGGCCGTCGTCCGCCGGGCCGCCGAGGACCGGCCGATGGAGGCGAGCAGCGTCCGGTCGGCCTGGACGCGGACCGCCTCACCGGCCTTGATACCGGCCGCCGTACGGTCCTCGTGGGTGCGCTCCAACTGCTCGATCCAGCGGTCCAGGGTGGCCAGCAGCCGGTACTGCTGGTCGACCATGCTCTGCCAGACCCCCGGGTCCATCAGCAGATCGGCCGCCGCCTCCGCCCCGTACAGCGAGCCGTACTGGACGCTGCCCGGCGGGACCTGCATCCAGAACACGTCGTCGTCGGTGGGCGCGGCGGCCTGCTCGGTGGCCATCGGAGCCTGGAAGAGGACGGACAGACCGCGGCCGACGCCCAGGGCGAGCGCGTACTCCAGCGGACTGCTCTGCGGGGGCACCAGTTGGGGGTTGCCCCATTCGTCGTACGACCACGTCCCGGTGCTCACCGGCTGGTACAGCTCCCGCAGCCCGATACGGCGCACCACACAGTCCCGCAGCGGGCGTGCCACCAGCGTGTGCTGGGGGCCCGTGACCGGGCCGAGCAGCAGGGCGCCCGCCTCCAGCCGCCCGAGATGGTGCCAGTGGCCCTGCTCCACGGCGTCGACCGCGAACAGGTCCAGCGCGCCCGCGGCCACCAGCCACAGCACCTGCGGGCCTTCGAGGTCGAGACGGGTGAGGCCCGCGCAGTCCAACGGCGTGCCCATGGCGCCCAGCGCACCGAGAACGAGGTCCCCCTCGTGGACGGCAGTCATCTCACCGCTCCCTGACCAGCCGGGCGTACGCGCCGCCGCGCGCCACCAGTTCCTCGTGCCGGCCACGTTCCACGATCGTGCCGTGCTCCAGGACGACGATCTCGTCGCTGTCGCGGACCGTGCTGAGCCGGTGGGCGATCACCACGCAGGCGCAGCCGCGCTTGCGCAGGTTGTCCATGACGACCAGCTCCGTCTCCGCGTCGAGCGCGCTGGTCACCTCGTCGAGGACGAGGATGCTGGGCCGGCGGACCAACGCCCGGGCGATCTCCAGACGCTGCCGCTGACCGCCGGAGAAGTTCCGCCCGTCCTGCTCGACCCGGCTGTGGATGCCTCCGGGGCGGCGGGCCACCACCTCGTACAGGGCCGCGTCCCGCAGCGCCTCCACCACGGCCTCGTCCGGGATCGACGGATCCCACAGGGCCACGTTGTCGCGGACGGTGCCCTCGAACAGGAACACCTCCTGGTCCACGAAGGAGACGGACGCGGCGAGCGCCCCGCGCGGGATGTCCTCAAGCCGCCGGCCGTCGATCCGGATCAGGCCCTCCCACGGCGCGTACAGGCCCGATATCAGCCGGGACACCGTCGACTTGCCGCTGCCGGAACCACCCACCAGCGCCACCTGGCGGCCCGGACCGACCGTCAGGTCGAAGCCGGAGAGCAGCGGCTTGTCGAGGGGGCTGTAGCCGAAGGTGATGTTCTCCAGCTCCACATGGCCGTGCAGCCGGCGGGTCGACTCGGCGGCGTCGGGACGGGCGTACAGCGGGTCGGCCTGGAAGTTCTCCACGTCCTTCAGCCGCGCCACGTCGGCCGCGAAGTCCTGGATCCGGCCCGCCACACCGTTGAGACGGGTGATCGGCGCGGTGAAACGCGTGACCAGGGCCTGGAAGGCGACCAGCAGGCCCACCGAGATATGGCCCTCGACCGCCCGCATCCCGCCGATCCACAGGATCAGCGCGCTGTTGAGGGAGGCGAGGGTCGGGGCGACCACCCCCAGCCAGGCGGTCGGTACGCCCAGCCGCTGCTGCTCCTCCAGCGTCGTCGCGTGCTGTCCGGCCCACTTGCGGAAGTAGCCGTCCTCGCCGCCGGTCGCCTTCATCGTCTCGATCAGCTGCAGACCGGTGTACGCGGTGTTCGTGAGCCGGGCGTTGTCGGCGCGCAGCTTCGCGGTGCGGGTCGCGCGCAGCCGGATCACCACCCGCATCGCCACCACGTTCAGCAGGGCGACCCCGATGCCGACGAAGGTGAGCTGCGGATCGTAGGTGTAGAGGAGCACGGCGTAGAGGACGACGACGATCGCGTCCACGCCGGCCGCCGCGAGATCGCGGGCCAGGGTCTCGGCGACCGCGTCGTTGGACTGGAGCCGCTGGACGAGGTCGGCGGGGCTGCGCTGCGCGAAGAACGTGACGGGCAGACGCAGGAGATGGCGCAGGAAGCGGGCGCTGCTGAGCGTCGAGGAGATCAGCCGGCCGCGCAGCAGGTTCGCCTGCTGCAGCCAGGTCAGCAGCACCGTCAGCAGCACACACGCGCCCATCGACGTGAACAGCACGCCCAGCAGCGAGGTCTGGCCGCCGATCAGGAACATGTCGATGTAGGTGCGGCTGAGCGCGGGCACCGCCGCGCCGACCGCCACCAGCAGCAGACTCGCGAGGACGGCGGCCGGCAGGGTGCCGGACGTGCCGCGCATCCGGGCGGGCATCGCGCCCAGCACCCCCGGTCTGCGGCCGCCCCGCTCGAAGTCGTCGCCCGGCTCCATGACCAGGACGACTCCCGTGAAGCTGGAGTCGAAGTCCTCCATCGCCACGAAACGGCGGCCCTTGCCGGGGTCGTTGATGTGGACGCCACGCCGGCCGAAGCGGCGCCCCATCCCGTCGTAGACGACGTAGTGGTTGAACTCCCAGAAGAGGATGGCGGGGGCGCTTACCTCGGCGAGGGCGGCCACGTCCATCTGCATGCCCTTGGCGGTCAGGCCGTAGCCGCGGGCCGCCTTCAGCAGATTGCTGGCGCGGGAGCCGTCGCGGGAGACACCGCAGGCGATGCGCAGCTCCTCCAGCGGGATGTGCCGCCCGTAGTGGCCGAGGATCATGGCGAGGGAGGCGGCGCCGCACTCCACGGCCTCCATCTGGAGCACGGTCGGGGTGCGGACGGCCTTCCGCCCGCCCTTGGGCACCGGGCGCTTCCTCGGCGCCGCCTTGCGCCTGCCGTGCGTCGACGGCGGGGCGGTGTCCGGTGTTGAGGTCACGGGAGCAGCCAATCGATCGGACGCTCGTCGGCCATGCGGACGGAAGCCGTGGCCATGGTCATGGAGGTCAGCTCGAACGGCGGCCCGTCCTGCGACGACCACTTGTAGCCCGACGCGGTCGACGCCTCCCGGTCCAGCCGTACGGTGACGGCCACCGGCCGGCCCTTCTTGGTGAACTGCTCGCCGAGCTGACGGTCCCCGAGGAACGCGGCGATCGACTGCGGGGTCTGCGCGGCGCGGTCCACCGACTTCACATGGCCGCGCAGCACCCCGTAGCGCTGGGTGGGCGCCGACTGGACGGTCAGGTCCACGGGCGCGTCGCGCGGGATGGAGGCGGCGCTCTCGGCGGGCACGTACACGGTGGCGTACAGCGGGTCGCCGGGTTCGGCGACCTTCTCGACGGCCGCGACATCGGCGCCGGTGCGGATGATCTGGCCCATGGTGGCGGCGAGCGCCGAGACGCGGCCGGCGGCGACGGACCGCACGACGGTCTCGCCGTCGGGGGTGGCGACCTTCAGCACCGGGGCCCTCGCGGGCAGCCGCTCGCCCTGCTTGACGAGCACGGCGGTGACCTGGCCCGCGACCGGGCTCTGCAGGACGTAGCTGCCCTGGTTGTGCGTGAGGACGGCGGGTGCGCTGACCGTGGACGCGACGGAACCCGTGACGGCCCACACGGAGGCGGCGGCCATGGCGACCACCGTCACGGACAGCACGAGCCAGCCCTGCGGGCGGGCGAAACGCACGGGGAGGTCGAGTTCCTCCGGCGACTGAAGCTTGGCGAGGGCCTGTTGGCGGAACTGCACGGTGCTTCCCTCACCTGAGAACCAAGGGGACGGGTACGACGGCACCCGAGAGCCCCGGAACCGTCAGGCGGTTCCGGGACTCAGCGGTACCGGAGGTCGATCAGAGACCGGCGACCAGGTTCGTGACCGGGGCGGTGTTCAGGCCGGTGACACCCTCGACGGTGCCGACAGCGGTGTTCACCAGACCGGAGACCGGGGCGATGCCGTCCACCACGCCGGTGACGGTGCCGACGGCGTTGACCTGAAGACCACCGGCAACGGCGTCCAGCGCGGCGTCCGACAGCTCAGCGGTCTCGACCTGGGGGGTGGAGTTCATGATGGAACTTCCCTTCGTATGGATATTCATAAGGGGGGAGCGGCCCCCTTCTGGGGACAGAACGACGGCCGCACACGGGGGCGCTCGACTCTCGTCTCCGAGAGCCCGGCGGCCCCTCGCGGTGCGATGGATCAAAGCAGATCGCTGTGGCGCTCAGCCAATCAAGAAGTGCTCTCACCAGCGCACTTGGTGACCAAGGGCGGACTTCCGTGCAGGATCGCGCACGCGTTGGGGCCAATCTCTTCACACCGCGCCCGGCATCGTCATGGCCGGTTCATTGCCACCCGGAAAACGAACTGGACACTCCCGCCTCAAAGACGCGGCGCCCGGCGGACCGCTGTGCAGATCCGCCGAGCGCCGTGACCCCGCTGGGCATTCGGTGTGGAGATTCCCTGAAGTCGCCGTTCCCATCGGTGACCGGAACAGACTGCTGTCGGTCGGTCGCCGAACGTGCCCGCCGCGGCGGCGACTTGTGCCGGTTCGCCGACGGAAGGGGAACTTGTCACCCCAGCAGGGCGTACACCGTGCTCGCCCGGGCCGCCAGGTCGCCCGATCCGGCCGTGGTCATGGCGATCTCGGCGAAGGCCATCCGGCGGCCCAGCTTGGTGAGCACCGCCTCGACGAGGACGTCCTCACCCACCACCGCCCGCTGGAAGCTGGTCGACTGCTGGACCGTCGTCATCGGTACGAAGGAGCCACGCGCCGCCGACACCGCGATCACCGTCGCCGTGTCGGCCGCCGCCATCAGCGCCTGACCGGACAGGGCACCGCCCTCACGGGCCAACCGGTCGGACCACGGCAGGCGCAGCACCGCGCGCCCCTCGTCCAGGTCGACGGCCGTCAGGCGCAGGCCGAGCACCCAGGGGGCGAAGTTGGCGGCGAGGATCTTGTCGGCTTCCGCGGGTGTGAGCGTCATGCGGGCATCGTTCCCGCCCGGGCGGGCGGGAAGTCGTGAAATGCCACCCGAACCGCACTTTGCGAAACGCAACGTCGAAATCTTTTTGCGAGGCGTTGAACACCCCCTCGGCGCCATCCGTACCAACTGGCAACCAGGCGCCCCCAGTTCACCCGCCGGACGGCGGCACGCACCCCCGTCCCCAGGAGGTCTAGAGTTGAGTCACAAACGAGCCACCAAGCGTAAGGCGTTCATTGCCGCAGGCGGTGTGGCGGCGCTCGGGGCCGCGGCCCTCGTCCTGCCGAACGCGATGGCGTCCCAGACGGAGTCGAACCAGGCCGCCCCGAAGACGCTCGCCGCGAGTGACGCCTCCGGTCTCGCCGCCCAGCTCCAGAAGACACTCGGGGAAGCGTTCGCAGGCGCGTACTACGACTCGGGCGACAAGCAGCTCGTCGTGAACGTCGACGGCCAGCGGATCCAGGGCGACGGCAACGTGCTCGCCCAGGCCGAACGGGCCGGTGCGGAGATCCGTGAGGTCGACAACAGCTGGTCCGAACTCAAGGCCGGCGCCGCGACGTTGAAGAAGCAGGCGACCGTCCCGGGCACGGCCTGGGCGATCGACCCCCGCACCAACAAGATCCAGGTCACCGCCGACTCCACCGTCACCGGCGAGAAGTGGGACACCATCGAGTCCACGGTGAAGTCCCTCGGCACCGGCATGGCGAGCATCAAGAAGTCCGCCGGCACCTTCAAGCCCTTCCTGGAGGGCGGCGACGCCATCTTCGGCGGCGGCGCGCGCTGCTCGGCCGGCTTCAACGTCACCAACGCCGACGGCACGCCGGGCTTCCTGACGGCCGGTCACTGTGGTGTCGTCGAGCCCGAGTGGGCGGAGGAGGAGGGCGGCGCGCCCATCGGCACCGTCGACGCGGAGACCGCCACCTTCCCCGGCGTCGGTGACTTCGCCCTGGTCAAGTACAACGACCCCGCCACCCAGGCGGCCAGCACCGTCGACCTCGGCAACGGCCAGACGGTGAACATCAACGCCGCGGGCGAGGCCACGGTCGGCCTCCAGGTCTTCCGTATGGGCAGCACCACCGGGCTCGCCGACGGCCAGGTGACCGGCCTCGACGCGACGGTGAACTACCCCGAGGGCACCGTCACCGGCCTCATCCAGACCAACGTCTGCGCCGAGCCCGGCGACAGCGGCGGCTCGCTGTTCACCCAGGACGGCCAGGCCATCGGCCTGACCTCCGGCGGCAGCGGTGACTGCACCGTCGGCGGCGAGACCTTCTTCCAGCCCGTCACCACCGCCCTCGCGGCGGTCGGCGCCACCATCGGCGAGGGCGGCGCGGGCGAGCAGGCCGACGGAGGCGCGGCCGCCGGTGCCGGTGAGCAGGAGGGCGCCGCGGCGGGCGCCGGCGAGCAGGCGGTCGGCGGCGCCGGTGACGCGGGCGCCGTGGCCGGCGCGGGTGACGCCGGCGCGGGCCAGGAGCAGCAGGGCGCCGACCAGCAGGGCGCCGACCAGCAGGGCGTCGGCGAGCAGGGCGTCGACCAGCAGGGCAACGCCGGTCAGTGACCCGTACCGGCACGGTCCGGCCCTCCCAGGGGATGGCCGGACCGCTGTCGTGTCCGTGGACGGTGGCGGTCAGATCCGCTGCGTCAGCCGGTTGCGATCGCCCGCAGCAGCAGCAACGCCACGTCGTCCGACCGTTCCTCCGCCGTGCCCGTCTCCTGGACGAGCCCGTCGGCGAGCGTCTCCAGCGGCCGGTCCCCGGTCGTGGCCAGCCGCTCCCCGAGATCGGCCAGCGCGTCCTCGATGTCGACGCCCGGCGACTCGATCAGCCCGTCGGTGTAGAGGGCGAGCAGGGAGCCCTCGGCGAGCGACACCTCGGTCGTCGGATACACGGCGGACGCGTCGATGCCGAGGAGCGGCCCGCCCGCGAGGTCCAGCACCTTCACCCGCCCGTCCGGCCGCCGCAGCAGCGGCGGCGGATGACCCGCGCGCGCCATGACGGCCGTCCCGTGCGCCGGATCGAGACGCAGATACAGACAACTGGCGAACAGGTCGCTCCCGAGGTCGATCAGCAGCCGGTTGGTACTGCTCATCACGTCCTCCGGCGCCTGCCCCACGGTCGTGTACGCGCGCACCGCCGTACGGATCTGCCCCATCAGCCCCGCCGCCGTCACGTTGTGCCCCTGCACGTCGCCGATCACGGCGGACGGCCGGCCGTGCGAGAGCACCAGGTCGAAGAAGTCGCCGCCGATGTCCATGCCCCGGGTCGCCGGCAGATAGCGGGAGGCCGCCTCGATGCCGGGGATCGACGGCAGCGAGTGCGGCAGCAGCGCGGCCTGCAGCCCGTGCGCCAGCTGATGCTTGGCGTCGTACAGCAGCGCCCGCTGCAACGCCTGGGCGATCAGCCCGCTGAGGCTGGTCAGCACCGCGCGCTCCTCCGCCGGGAAGGGATGCGGATCGGCGTAGCCGAGCACACAGGTGCCCACCGGCTGCCCCTGGGCGATCAGCGGCAGATACGCCCAGGCGCCCATCCCGTCCGGGGTCGACTGGCGCACCGGATAGAGGTGTTCCAGTTGCTGCCGGCTCTCGAAGAAGGCCGGCACCCCGGCGGTCAGGGCGCGGGCGCCGGGGGTCTGCGCGCTCAGCGGCATGCCGTCGAACCGTTCGACGAGATGCGGGTCCGTGTACCCGTGGTGGCCCAGCACATGGAGCCGTCCCGCCCGTGAGCCGAGCATCACCAGCGCCTGGGAGCCGACGGCCGGGACGATCTCGTTCGCGACCAGCTCCACCACGTCCTGCACCCCCACCGCCTCGGTGAGCGCGCTCGCCATGGCCAGCACATGGTCGATGGTCACCAGTCGGCCCGGTCCGTCCTCCTCGCCCTCCTGCCGCGCCGCACCCTTCGGCGAGGCGACCGCGCGGGCCCGGGAGATCCGTACGCTCAGCCCGTTCGTCCCCGGGTACAGCCGGAACGACAGCCACTCGTGGGGCGGCTTCAGCGCCATGAAGGACGTGACGTGCTGGCTCATCAGAGCGGCCCGGTAGCGGTCCTCGTGCGCGGGGTCGTTCAGCCACGGCACCGACGCCCACAGCTGCATGCCCAGCAGGGCGCTGACCGGGATGCCGAGCAGTTCGGCGGTGGCCGCGTTGGCGAAGGTGATCCGCCCGTGCAGATCGAGCGCGCACATCCCGTACGGCAGCCGCGCCACCATCCGGGCCGCCTCCACCGTCCCCAGCGTCCCCGCCACCATCGTCGTCGACGGCGCCGAGAGGTCCGGCTCCGGCAGCACCGGCCGGCCCTCCTCCTCCGCGCGCCGCAGCCGTATCGCGAGCCGGTCGCAGGCCGAGGTGAGGTTGTCGCGCTCGCGTTCGCTCAGCTCCGGCGGGTGCGAGCCCGGCCAGGTCAGGAAGACGGCGCCATAGGTGGTGTCGCGGGTCGCCACCGGCAGCGCGGCCATCGCGAACGGGTACGGCAGGACGACGGCGATCCGCGGGTAGCGGCGGGCCATCTGCTCCTCGCCGTTGACCCAGACCAGCCGCCGCTCCCGCACGGCCTCGGAGATCGGGGCCGGGGCGCTCAGGCTCACCCGCTCCCACGGCGCGGCGAAGGAACGCGGCAGCCCCGCCATCACCGCCATCTCCAGAACGGGTGCGTCGTGGGCGAGCAGGTAGACCGCACCGGAGTGCGCCTGGACGTCGTCCATCATCGAGGCCAGCGCCAGCGACAGCAGAGGATGGCCCATGCGTGCCGTCTCGACCGTCGTCCGCTCACCGGACGCCGGGACGTCGGACATGCCGACCACCTCCTCGCACGGTCGCGCCACCGCCCCCGCGTCAAGGCTCCCTCCTGACGGCCCGGCACGCACGGCGAGCCCGCCGCCGGGATCGCGCCCCGGTACCCCGACTCGCCGCGGGCATTCCCCCTGGATGGATGCGCGACCTTGCGCACGGGCGCCGTGCGTGCGCCCCCGCGCACCCCGTTGGCTGGTTCTTCGCGACCGGGCGCGGTCGAGTACGCCAAGAATTGGGCACGCGCTGAGACGAGCATGCGGCGATGGCCGGGGGAGGCGGAGGGCGAACGTGATCCAGGTACTTCTCGTGCACGACGAATGTCTGGTCCGGTCGGTACTGGCGGAGTGGCTACGCCGGGAGACCGACCTGGTGGTCTACGACGCGCCCTGGCGCACCGCGCCGGGGCGCGCGCGATCCCTGCGGCCGGACGTCTGCGCGGCGGACCTGGACTGCGCGGACGCGGTCGGCATTCCGCCCCTGGGCGATGTGCTCGACGCGGGCCGCGCGGCCTCCGGGCTCGTGGTCCTCGCCCACGCCAACCGGCCCGGTCTGCTGAAGCGGGCCGCGGAGGCCGGGGCCCTCGGCTACGTCGACAAGGAGGGCGCCCCGGAGCGGCTGGTGGCCGCGATCCGCCAGGTCGCCGGAGGGAAACGTTTCGTCGATGACTCGCTCGGCTTCGGCTTCCTCAAGGCCGCGGAGATGCCGCTGACCAGACGGGAGCTGAGCGTGTTATCCCTGGCCGCCGAGGGCGCCTCCGTCGCGGAGATCGCCGGCAGCCTGCACCTGTCCCACGGGACGGTGCGCAACTACATGGCCGCCATCACCCGCAAGACGGGGGCGCGCAACAGGATCGACGCGATCCGCATCTCGCAGGGCGAGGGCTGGCTCTGACGCAGCCGGCTCCGACGGGGCCGGCTCTGACGACGGGGCCGGCCCTGACCGGGCGGGGTCGCGGGGCGCGGGGGACCAGGCGCCCACCAGCTCCCGGTAGAACGGTGAGCGGGACATCAGGTCGTCGTGCTCCCCGTACGTGGCGCGGTGACCGTCCATGACCAGCACACGGTCGGCGCGGCGGGCCGAGCCGACCCGGTGGGCCACCACCACCAGGGTCGTGCCCGGCCGCCGTACGAAGGCCCGCTCGGCGCGCTCCTCGGCCTCCGGGTCCAGATGACAGGTCGCCTCGTCGAGGATCACCACCGGCGCGTGCGACAGATGGGCCCGGGCCAGCGCGATGAGCTGCCGCTCGCCGGCGGACAGCGCGCCGGGGTCGATCTCGGCCCCCGGCCCGCCCAGCCGTTCCATCAACTCCGTGAGCCCCACGGCCTCAGCCGAGGCCCAGAGTTCCTCCTGAGGCACGGGTTTCGGCCGCAGCTCGCCGAGGTTTTCCGCGAGGGATCCCCTGAAGACGTACGCCTCCTGCGGAATGAGTACCCGGTGTGCGCGCGCTGTGACGCCGGGTACCCGGTGTCCGCACAAGTGGACGGTGCCCTGCCGGGGACGCAGGAGGCCCGCGACGATCCCGGTGAGGGTGGACTTGCCGATGCCGCTGGGGCCCACGACGGCGAGGTGGGTTCCCGGGGGCACCCGGAGGTCGAGGTCCTCGATGACGGGCGCGGCGGCGCGGCCGTAGGCGAAGGTGACGGAGGAGAGGGCGAGGGCGTCGAGCGGGGGCCTCGGGAGGCGGGCGGCGCGAGGGGCCGGCTGCGGAGGGGACTGCGGCTGGTGACGGGGCTGCATGGGGGCCCGAGGCGACCGCGGCGGCTGTGACTGCTGTTCCCGCGCCTCGGGCGTCGGCCGGGGCGGGTGCGACGGCTCCTGCGCCGGCGCCAGGCGGCGCAGGACCACCGCGAGGCGCGAGCCGCTCGTGCCCAGGCCGTGGACCAGGTTCTGCAGGGCCGGCAGGAGGGACTGGGTGACGTAGGCGAGGGCGCCGATCAGGGCGCCCGCGGTGACACCGCGCGCCAGCAGCCAGGGGGCGGTCGCCAGCAGCAGGACGACGGGGAACTGGCCGCCGACGGCGAGGGACGCGACCCGCAGGACACCCCAGCGGGCGAGGGAGCGCGCCGCGCGGTACTCGGCGTCGACACGCCGCCCCATGTCGTCGGCGACCGGCTCCTCCGCACCGGCGGCCGTGATGTCCCGCAACCCCGGGCACACCGCGCCCAGCCCGCCGGCGAGGGCCTCGTCGGCGACGAGGAACGCCTCCTGCCTGCGGGCCAGGGGCCGTAGCGACGCGACGAAGAGGGCCACGCCCACGGCCAACGGCGGCACGACGACCAGCAGCAGCGGGGGAGCGAGCGAGAACAGCCCGATGAGCGCCCCGGCGGCCGTGAACACGAAGGAGCGGGACACCATCACCAGGCCGGCGAAGGTGTCCCGGGCGATCTCCACCTGCTGGGTCAGCCCCGACAGCGCGCCGTCGTCGGCCTCCCGCACGCCTCGCTCCACCACACCGCGTACGAGGCGGTCCCGCAGCGGTTCCACCAGCGCGGCGACGCACCCGTACACCCGCCCGGTCCCGAACGCCCCGACGGCCACGGCCGCGGCGCCGACCCCGAGCCACCCCACGCCGACCCCGGCCCGCCCGGCCAGAAAGCCCTCGTCGAGGGCCCGGGCGAGCGCGTACCCCATGAGGAACGTCTGCGCCGTCTCCAGCACCGACCACGCCACGAGCCGCACGACGACGGCGGCCCGCCTCCGCAGAAACCGCAGACCGCGACGCGGGAGGCCGGACCGAGGGCGCCGGGTCGAAGCCGACGGCTCGCCGGCGCCCCGGACCCCGACCGCCCGACCGGAGCCCTCCGACCCGCCCCCGACACCCCCACGGCGCCGACCGCCCCCCACCGCCGCGGCCGCCTCGCCACCCGCCGCGCGGGGCTCCGGACGTCCCTCGTCCGGCGCCCGGCCGTTCGCCGACGCCGGGCAGTCCGGCTGCCTGCTGGTCCGCCGACCCCGCATCAGTGCCCTCCCCCCTCCGGGCTGGACGGCTCGCGATCCCCGCTCGGCGCGGCCCCCTCCCTGACGGAACCGCCGTACTCGGCGTGACCGGCGCACCCGGGGCGACCGTCGCCCGGCTCCCCGAACAGTTCTCGGTAGTCGGGCAGTTGCCAGAGGTCCGTGTGCGGGCCCGTCGCTCGAACTCTCCCCCCGTCCAGCCATACGACGATGTCCGCGTCGGCGGCTGTGGAGGGGCGGTGGGTGATGAGGAGGCGGGTGTCGGCCGGGCTACGGCGGCGGAGGAAGTCGGTGATGTGGCGTTCGGTCAGCGTGTCGAGGCTGGAGAGGGCGTCGTCCAGGATCAGGACACGGGAAGTGCGGGCGAACGCCCGGGCGAGGCCGAGGCGTTGCGCCTCGCCGCCCGAGAGGGGGGCCTCGGCGCAGGGCGTGGCGTAGCCGTGGGCGAGGCGGTGGATGAACACGTCGGCGCGGGCGGCCCCGGCGGCCCGGCGCACTCGGTCCGGGGAGGGCCGGACGACGCCCAGGGCGATGGTGTCCTCGACCGACTCGCCGAGCAGGGCGGGACGCGCGAAGGCATGGGTGACCGCCCCCCGCAGCTCCCGGTGACCCAGTGCGGGCAGGGGCACGCCGTCCAGCCGTACCTCTCCCTCGTCCGGGTCGAGCAGGCGCCCGGCGACGGCGGCGAGCAGCGACTTGCCCGCACCGGAGCGGCCGACCACGGCGAGCGTGCTCCCGGCCGGTACGACGAGGTCCACCCCGTCCAGGACGGGGCGCCCGCCCCGGTGGACGGTCACCCCGCGCAGCTCCAGGCGGCCCCGCCCGGACGGCGGCAGCCGGCGCTCCCCGTAGTCGAGCGGAGGTTCCTCCAGCACCTCGTCGAGCCGCCGGGCCGCCGCCCGGGCCCGGACGAGGGCGGACAGCTGTCCGACGAGGACGCCGACGCCCGCCGCCAGCACGGCGTAGCGGGACGCGGCCAGCAGCTCGCCCACCGACACCTGCCGTCGGGCGAGCAGCACACCGGCCACCGCCAGCACTCCGATCTGGAGCAGCGGTGCCACCGCGGCCGCCCGCGCCGCGGCGCGCCCCTGGACCCGCCACATGCGGTGCCCTTCGCGGGAGAGTTCCGGCAGCGGCCGCAGGACGCGGGCCACGGTCCGGTCGGCGGTCCCGGCCGCCGCGATCGTCCGCGCACCGGCGACGGCCTCCGCCAGTCCGCTCGCGATACGGCCCTGGTGCTCCTGGTAGCGCGTCACACAGTCCGAGGAGTCGCGGGCGAGACAGCGCAGGAGGAGGGCGATGACGGGAGCCCCGGCCAGGAACACACCTGCCAGCCAGGGATCGATCAGCCCGAGCGCCACCACCGCTCCGACGGGCCCGGCGAGCGCGGCGAGCAGCGCGGCCACGGTGGCGGGGGCGGTGCCCGCCTGGGCGGCGTTCCCCACCAGCCGTGCCACCAGGTCCCCGGGCCCGGACCGGGCGGCGGCCCGGGGGCCCACCGCCAGCACGTGCCCCACCAGCCGGCGGCGCAGCCAGGCGGTGGCGCGTGCGCTCGTCGTCCCGCCGACCACGGTCTCCACCGCGTCCAGCACGGCGATGACCAGCATCAGCGCGGCACACCACAGCACCTGACGGGTCGCCGCCGGATCACCCGCCAGCAGGAGGTCGAGGGCGCGGCCCAGGGCGACCGGCAGCACCAGGTTCGCCCCCGTCGTCGCCGTGGCGACCAGGGTCAGGGCCGTGCAGCGGCGGGCGGAGTACCGGAGGGTCGCGCCCAGCAGGGCGGCCGGCGCGGGCGGTGCGGCGGACCCGCTCGGCGGCTTCGGCGCAGGGGCCGTCGCGGGCGCGGTGGACGTGGCGGCCGGACCACGACCACCGGGTTCGGTGTGGGTCGTCATACCCGTCCTGACGTGGGACCGAGAGGGACGGCGGTGGGAGCACGCGGGACTGCCGTGGGACGGCGTGCGGGGCTGCCCGGGTCACTGCCGTGGGGCTGCCCCGGGCGGCGCGTCGCCCGCCGGGCATGGCGCCGCGAACCCCGGACGCCGGACATGCGCAGGGCCCGGACGGCCCCTCCCCGGACAGAGGAGGAGAGACCGTCCGGAGCCGTGGCGCGACCCCGCCGCCGCGGGTGCGGCCGCGGTGCCGCGCCGGTTCAACGGAAGACCTTCCGGGGGCTGCCGCCCCGACGGGTCAGAGACAGAGCGTGATGCTGGCCGCGCTCACACAGGACAGGACGCTCAGGGAGCTGGGCCCGCCGGTGCCCGTGGTCTCGTCGGCTTCCATCGTCTGCAGGTCGAGGAGTGCCATGTCGCTTCCTTTCGGTTGACTGCCCCCGAAGGGGTCTCGTTGACGCCCCCGCAAGGGACGTGGGGACGGGGGTGTTTCCTCACGACTCCGTCAGAGAGCGGAGCCGCGTCTCAGGGCCGCCGAGGCGGCGGCGGGAGGAACGGCAGGTGAGCCCGGGCGTCGTCGTCGAGCGCCGCGCCGAGTGCCAGCAGGCACCCCGCCGTTCCGGTACCGAGGTCCATGGAGAGCCGCATCAGGTGGTTGCCGGGGAAGGCGAGTTGCCCCTGGTACGGCATGGCGTGCCAGCCGAGCGCGTCGATCTGCTCCCGTAGCAGGTCACGGGACGCGCCCGTCCGCGCGAGATGGAGGATCATCCCGGCCCGGCCCTCGAAGAGCCCGGGCTGCGCGTAGAAGCGGTAGGTGGCCGCGGCGAGGAGCCCCGCACGGACCCGCTCGAGTTCGCGGGTCCGCTCGGGCTCGCGGGCCCGTCCGGACCCGTCCGGTGCCGTCCCCCTCGCCGCCAGGTAGTCGTCGAGGACCATGCCGACCCCCGCGCCGCCGTCGCCGAGGTACGGCATCGTCCGCCAGCCCTCGTCGACGGCCAGGCCGCCGTTCTTCTGGGTGACGAGACACTCCAGGTCGAGCCGCAGCGCGTCGCCCGCCGCGTCGAGGAGCGCCGGGTCGCCCGTCGTCTCGTACCGGCGCAGCAGGAAGAGCGCGGGACCGCTCGCGCCGCGCAGCAGGCCGGCGCGACGGCGGGGCGGTGCGGGGCGGGGTTCGGCGAGGCGTCGAACGAGGAGCGCGGCGACGTCGTCCGCGCGTTCGTCCAGTTCCCTCTCACCGGTGGCGCGGGCCAGGTGCCCGAGGACCAGCCCCAGCCCGGCCAGGCCGCCGCGCAGGTCGGAGGAGAGCTTGTGCCACTTCTCGGACAGGACGCGTCCGACGAGGTCGAGGGCCCGCTCCCGGTGACCGAGCAGCTCCAGGACGTGGGCGACGCCGGCGAGCCCGTCGTACAGGCCCAGCGGAGTGCCCAGCGGCACCGGGTCCGTGTGGTCGAGCAGCCAGCGCTCGCCCTCCTCGTACCGCTCGGCCCCCGTCACGGCCAGCGCGTACAGCACGCCGGCGGCGCCATGGGCGAGGCCGAGACCGCCGCCGTCCGAGAACTGGGCCACATCACCCGGGAACAGCCGGTCGTCCCGCTCCGGTGTGGCCGACGCAAGGATCGCCTTGACCATCGAGTCCCGGCTGTACGGCCAGTCCACGGGCTCGGCGAGCGAGGCGAACGGAGAGGCCGAGGCCGACGCCGGGACCGGGGAGGCGCCGACGGCCGTTGCGGCACGCGCCCGCGCACCGCCGCCGTCGGCCCCGCTCCCGCCGTCCGCTCCGCTGCCGGGGCCCGTCCCCGTGCCCGCCCGCACGATCTCGGCGACCGCCTCGTCCAGGAACCGTCGCGGCACGCCCGGGAACTGCCGCGCGATCACCTCGGCCAGATGCGCGGCCTTCGCCCGGTCGACCACGAGGAGCGAGGTCACCGGAAGGAACAGGGCGAGGCGCAGACAGGCGAGGGCGTAGCGGTCGACGTCGGGGCCCGTGCGGTCCGGGGGTGCCAGGAAGCCGGGATGGGCGACGATCTGCCGGCCGTTCTCCTCGGCGGGGGCCGCCGCCTCGAAGTCCAGCAGGGACACCGACCGCTCGTCCGGCGCGACCATGATGTTGAAGACATGCAGGTCGTTGAAGACGATCCCGCGCGCGTGCACCGCCTCGACCGCCTCCTCGACGGCACGGTGGACGTGTAACGCCCAGTCCGTGTACGCGGCCACCGCGTCCGGATCGGGGTCGGACGCCAGCAGCGGGTGCCGCTCGGCTACGTAGGAGTTGAGCGGGCGGCCCTCGACGAAGTCCATGACGAGGAAGCGGTGGTCGCCGAGGGTGAACCAGTCGCGGACCTCCGGGACGACACCCAGCCCCGACAGCCGCTCCAGCGCGGCCCGCTCCCGCTCCAGCCGGGCCACCGCGTCGGCCCCGTCGGCGGCCAGCCCGGCGTGCGGGCGCCCCTCCTTGAGGACCACCTTGCGCCCGTCACGGGTGTCGGTGCCGACGTAGACCCCGCCGCCGTTGGAGAAGTGCAGGGCCTTCTCGATGCGGTACGGCAGATCGCCGACCGTCGTGGTGTTCCGTGCCGCCAGCTGCGGCTCGAGGAACGCGGGCAGCGTCACCCACTCGGGTACATGGAAGGTCGGCTTCCGTTGGTCCGGCACCAGGGTGCCCGAGCCGTCGCGGACCGCCGGGACCAGCGAGCCGCGCTCGTCGACGACGAAGGAACGGGCGAAGGCGCCGTAGCGGACGTACAGGGGCCCGTCGTTCCAGCGCAGGTCGGTGAGGATGTACGGTCCGTCGAGGCCGTCCAGGAGCGCCCCCAGTTCCCGCAGGACGACGTGCAGCTGCTCCTCGTCGGCCGGGTACACCGTCACGAACTTGCCGCTGGTGTCACGGGCCGCGTACTTGGCGTTGCGCAGGTGCAGCAGGTGCGGGCCCGGCACGAACTTGAACGGGATCAGCCGGGGCACGCAGTAGTCCCACACGATCGCCGCGATCCGCTCCGCGTTCGCCCGGGTGGCGGAGGCGTGCACCTTCCAGCCCTGGGTGGGGGCGGGGCGCGGACGGCCGGCGCCGTCGACCGGGGTCAGCGCCAGCCAGTCGCCGATCCGGGCGGACCGCCAGCCCTCGGGCACCGCCCGCCGGGCCGTCGCGTACTCGGGCGCGGTCGTGCCGGCGCGCTCACCGGCGGAGAGCCGGTCCGGTGTCTCGTAGAAGTGTCTGTCGGCGAGCGCGTACGCCTCGTACCGCTTGTCCATGCGAGTCCCCCCGGGTGGTGTGAGCCGTGTCCCTGGGCCGTGTGGCGTCGAGCTTTCCAGCCGGCCGGGGCGGCCCGACAGTCACGGCTGTCACCAGAAACCCGTCATGCGTGTCACGCGATCACCGTGCGGAACGCATGCGTAAAGACATGTTCGGGTCCTTTCGATCCCGGGGTGCCGATGGCGGGCCCCGAGCCGCACCGAACGGCCGCAGGGGCTGCGCGAGCGTGCGGGAAGCGCTGTAATTGCGGACGTGGCGAGTGTGGGCGCGGCGGGACGCGGAGCGAGGAAGCCGCGTGCCGAACTCGCCCTGGAGGCGCTGGCCGACGACCTCGATCCACGGGACCGGCTCCACGCCATCCTCGAACAGGTGCTCGTCTTCACACGGGCGACGCTCGCCGCCGTGTACACCCCGGACGACGAGGGCGACCTGCTCTCGCTGACCGCGTCGGCCGGAGTCCCGACGAGCCTGTACGGGCTGCTCGACAGCTATCCGGTCTCCGGCGTCACCTCCCTCGCCGAGGTGGCCCGCACGGGCCGGCCGGTGTGGCGCGGATCCGCCGACCTCGTCCAGGACGCGGACGCCCGCCGCTCGGTCGTCGGGGAGTTCTCCGTGGGGGTGCCGCCACTGGACGAGCGGGGCTGTCTGCTCGCCGTGAGCGACGACCCGGACGGCTTCACCGCCGAGGACCGGAGCTGCCTCGACCTGTTCGCCCAGGCGGTCACCCGGGCGGCCCCGCCCCCCTCCCTCGGGCCGGGCGCCTCGTTCGACCTGGCCATGGACACCGGACAGGTCGAGGTCGACGACCAGCTGCTGGAACTGTTCGGGATCGGCCCCGACGACTTCGAGGGCCGGGTCGAGACCCTGCTCGCGATGACCGTGCCCGAGGACCTGCCCGCCGTGATGTCCGTCGTGGAAGCGGACCACATGACCATCGGCGACCGGGAGCTGGAGTTCCGCATCCGCCAGCCCTCCGGCGAGCAGAAATGGCTCAGGCTGCGCGGCCGGCTGCTGCCCGGCGGCGAGGACCGCCCGCCCCGGCTCGTCGGCACCGTCGCCGACGCCTCCACCCTGCGCACCGGCCGCGGCGACGTGGCCCGCGTCCAGCGCCTCGCCGCCGCCCTGGCCACCGCCGGCACCGTCCGCGACGTCAGCCAGGCCGTCGTCGCCGCCCTCCGCAAGCCCCTCCAGGCGGACCGGATCGCCCTCGCGGAACTGGAGGGGGACCGCCTCGTCGTCACCGTCCTCGACCCGCCGCAACCCGAGGCGTGGCCGGAGGTCTGGCGCACCGAGTGGCGCTCCGAATGGCCCGACGCGCCGGTGCGCACCATGCCGACCCTCGCCACGGCGCTCCGCGAGGGCCGCGCCGCTATCTGGCCCGCCGACGCCGATCTGGAACCCGCGCTCGCCGAGGTCGGCCCCGGCGGCCTCGCCGTCCTCCCGCTGCCGGCCGGCGGCCGGATGGCCGGGGCCTGCCTGATCGGCTGGGACAGCCCCCACGACTTCGGCCCCGAGGAACGCGCGCTGCTGACCGCTGCCGCCGGCCTCGCGGGCCAGGCCCTGATGCGGGCCCACGCCTTCGACGCCGAGCACGAACTCGTCGGCATGCTCCAGCGCACCCTCCTCCCGCGCCGCCTGCCGCAGCTGCCCGGCGCGGTCGCCGTCGCCCGCTATCTGCCCACCACCGCCGGGCTGGAGGTCGGCGGCGACTGGTACGACGTGATCCCCCTGCCCGACAACCACGTCGCGTTCGTCATCGGCGACGTCCAGGGCCACAACGCGGGCGCCGCCACCCTCATGGGCCAGATGCGCACCGCCCTGCGCGCGTACGCCGTCGAGGGGCACCCCCCGGACGTCGTCGTCTCGCACGCCAACCGCCTCCTCGTCGACATGGAGACCGACCTCTTCGCCACCTGCTGCTATGTCGACGTCGACATGGAGGAGGGCCTCGCCTGGTACGTCCGCGCCGGCCACATCCCGCCCGTGCTGCGCCACCCGGACGGGGAAGCCGAGATCCCCGCGTCCGACGGCGGCCCCCCGCTCGGCGTGCTCCGGCAGGCCGACTTCCCCATGAGCTCGCTGCGCCTGGCCCCCGGCACCCTCCTCGCGCTCACCACGGACGGCCTCGTCGAGTCCGCGGACCTCGACGTGGAGGACGGGCTCGACCAGCTCGCCGCCGGCCTGTCCACCGCCGACCCCGCCCACCTCGGTGCCGTCGCCGACACCCTGCTCGGCGGCGCCAACCGCGACGACGACGTCGCCCTGCTCCTCGTGCGCTACGACGGCATGGCACTGCGCCCGCGCCGCGAGAACTGGACGGTCTGGCGGGTGCCCCAGGCGGTCGGCCAGGCCCGCCGCTACACCCGGCGCGTCCTGCGGGCCTGGGGCATCCGCGACGAGGCTGACGCCGTCCTCCTGGTGGTCTCCGAACTCGTCACCAACGCCCTCGTGCACACCGACGGGCGGGTCCGCCTCGACCTCACGCTCCTCCACGACCGGCTGCGCGTCGCCGTCGCCGACACCTCGCCCCGCACCCCGATCAAGCCGACCAGCATCGGCTGGGAGGCCACCGGCGGCCGCGGCATCCTGCTCGTCGAGGCCATGGCGTCGGCCTGGGGCACCGTGCCGGCAAGCGGCGGCAAGCAGGTGTGGGCGGAGATCCCCATCGGCTGACACCCTGGAGGTGTGCGCCTGCTCCTGATGTCCGACACCCACCTGCCCAAGCGCGCCAAGGCGCTGCCCGAGCGGCTCCTCGCCGACCTCCCGCACGCCGACGTGGTCGTCCACGCCGGCGACTGGGTCGACGAGGCCACCCTCGACCTCCTCGAACAGCGCTCCCGCCGCCTGATCGGCGTGTACGGCAACAACGACGGCCCCGCCCTGCGCGCCCGCCTGCCCGAGGTGGCCCGCGCCGACCTGGACGGACTGCGCCTCGCCGTCGTCCACGAGACCGGTCCCGCACAGGGCCGTGAACGCCGCTGCGCCGACCGCTTCCCCGACACCGACGTCCTCGTCTTCGGCCACAGCCACATCCCCTGGGACACCACCGCCGACACCGGTCTCCGCCTGCTCAACCCGGGCTCCCCGACGGACCGGCGCCGGCAGCCGCACTGCACCTACATGACGGCGACCGCGGACGCCGGCGAACTGAGGGACGTACGCCTGCACCGGCTGCCGCCACGCACCTGACCCCCACCGGGCACCGGCACGGGTGCCCGGCCGCGGCTCTCACGGGACCGGCGGATGGATCACCCCGGACGTCGCCGTCAGCGGCACCCCGCTGCCACCCCATCTGAGCGCGACGATCTCCGCCGCGACGGACACCGCCACCTCCTCGGGCGTACGGGCGCCCAGGTCGAGGCCGACGGGGGAGCGCAGCCGGGCCAGCTCGGCCTCACCGAGACCGGCCTCCCGCAGTCGCCGCATCCGGTCGTCGTGTGTACGGCGGCTGCCCATCGCCCCGATGTACGCGGCCGGCCGGCGCAGCGCCTCCTCCAGCAGCGGCACGTCGAACTTCGGGTCGTGGGTGAGCACGCAGACGACCGTGCGGTCGTCGGTGGGCGTCTCCCGCAGAAAGCGGTGCGGCCACTCGACGACGACCTCTACCGGGTCGGGGAACCGCCGCTGCGTCGCGAAGACCGGGCGGGCGTCGCACACCGTCACCCGATAGCCCAGGAAGCCGCCGATCCGGGCGACCGCGGCCGCGTAGTCGATCGCGCCGAACACCAGCATGCGGGGCGGCGGCGCGAACGAGTGGAGGAAGACACGGACGGCGTCCTCGCGGCGCTCGCCGTGCGGCCCGTAGTGCCGCTCGACGGTGGCACCGAGGGCCAGCTCGCCGCGCGCGTCGGCGGCGACCGCCGCGTCCAGCCCGGCCGCGCCGAGGGAGCCGGACACCGCCTCAGGCCGGACGGCGAGCGTGGCACCGCGCGGCGCGGGGCCGTCGACGACGGTCGCCAGCGTCACCGGCCGCCCGGCGGCCACCGACCGGACGACCTCCCCCAGCGCCGGGTCCGCCTCCGGTGCCACCCGCCGCACCAGCACACCGATCTCCCCGCCGCAGGTGAGACCCACCGCGAACGCGTCCTCGTCGCTGTACCCGAACGTCTCCAGCCGCGCCTGGCCGGACGCCACCACCTCCTGGGCCAGCTCGAACACCGCGCCCTCCACGCAGCCGCCGGACACACTGCCCACGACCTCGCCCCCGGGGCCGACCGCCAGGGCGGCTCCCGGCTCCCGGGGCGCGCTCCGGCTGACCGTGACGACGGTCGCGAGCCCGAACGGGGCGCCCGCCGCGTACCACTCGCCGACCGCAGGGAGGACCTCACGCATGGCCCGCGCTCCTCTCACCACCCCCGCGCTTCCAGCGTCCGACAGTTCCGCCCCCGCCGCCCCTCCGGACGGGTTGTTTCGGACCCGCCCCGGTCGGGGACCCGGGCCCCATGGTGCACATCGGATACACGATGATGACCGAGCAGGCCGGTCCCCGTGAGCTCGTCGACCATGTCGTCCGGGCCGAGGACGCCGGCTTCGACTTCTCGGTCACCTCCGACCACTACTTCCCGTGGCTGCGTTCGCAGGGCCACTCGCCGTACGCGTGGAGCGTGCTCGGCGCCGCAGCCCAGGCGACCTCCCGCATCCCCCTGATGACCTACGTGACGTGCCCGTCGTTCCGCTACCACCCGGCCGTGGTGGCGCAGAAGGCGGCCACGATGCAACTGCTGTCCGAGGGGCGGTTCCGGCTCGGGCTCGGTTCCGGCGAGAACCTCAACGAGCACGTCGTGGGCGGCGGCTGGCCGTCCGTCGACGTGCGGCACGAGATGCTCGAAGAGGCGGTGGAGATCATCCGGGCGCTCTTCGAGGGCGGCCATGTCACCCACCACGGCACGCACTTCGACGTGGAGTCCGCCCGGCTGTGGGACCTGCCGGACGAACCGCCGCCCCTCGGCGTCGCCGTCTCCGGCGAGCAGTCCTGCGCCCTCGCGGGCAGGGTCGCCGACCTGGTCATCGCCACGGAGCCGGAGGCGGAGCTGCTGCGCGCCTTCGACCGGCACGGAGGCGAGGGCAAGCCGCGCGTGGGCCAGCTGCCGATCTGCTACGACCCCGACCGCGACACGGCCGTCCGGCGCGCCCACGACCAGTTCCGCTGGTTCGGCAGCGGCTGGAAGGTCAACTCCGAGCTGCCGCACCCCGATTCGTTCGCCTCGGCCACCCAGTTCGTCCGGCCGGAGGACGTCGCCGAGTCCATCCCGTGCGGCGACGACCCGGACGCCTTCGTCGAGGCCGTACGGCCCTACGCCGAGGCCGGGTTCACCGAGATCGCCCTGGTGCAGATCGGCGGCGAGTCCCAGCCCGCCTATCTGGACTGGTCGGAGAAGACGCTGCTGCCCGCGTTGCGCGAAGCCTTCGGCTGACCGCCGGGTGACGGGCGGGCGCAGCGGACGGGGCGGGGCGGACGGGTGGGGTGGAAGCCACCGGAGCCGCCCCCGCCCTTGTCCCTTGCCGTGGAGTGCACTTCAACTCCTAGGCTGACGCTCCGACCCACCCCACCTGCGACGGAGCATCGGCATGCGCTATCGAGTCCTCGGCAAGACCGGCATCGAGGTCAGCACCCACTGCCTCGGCACGATGATGTTCGGCGCCGTCGGCAACCCTGACCACGAGGACAGCGCGCGGATCATCCACGCCGCGCTGGACGCCGGCGTCAACTTCGTGGACACCGCCGACATGTACTCGAGCGGAGAGAGCGAGGAGATCGTCGGCAAGGCGCTCAAGGGCGTGCGCGACGACATCGTGCTCGCCACCAAGGTGCACTTCCCGCTGGGTGAGGGACGCAACCGCAGCGGCAACTCCCGCCGCTGGATCGTGCGGGCCGTCGAGGACAGCCTGCGGCGGCTGGACACCGACTGGATCGACCTCTACCAGGTGCACCGGCCCGACCACACCACCGACATCGAGGAGACGCTGTCGGCCCTCACCGACCTGGTACGGGCGGGCAAGATCAGGGCGTTCGGCTGCTCCACGTTCCCGGCGGAGGACCTCGTCGAGGCCCACCACGTGGCGGAGCGGCGCGGCTTGATGAGGCTGCGCACCGAGCAGCCGCCGTACTCGATCCTCGCGCGCGGCGTCGAACGGGCCGTGCTGCCCACCGCCCAGCGTCTGGGCATGGGGGTGCTGACCTGGTCGCCGCTCGCCTCGGGCTTCCTGTCCGGCGCCTACCGCGAGGGCCGGCCGGTCGACCTCACCACCGGCCGGCCCAGGCTCACCCCGCACCGCTTCGACCCGGCGCTCCCGGGCAACGCGCAGAAGTACGCGGCCGTCGAGCGCCTCGTCGCCCTCGCCGAGGAGATGGGCCGCACCCTGCCGGAACTGGCCGTCGCGTTCCCGCTGGTGCACCCGGCTGTCACGTCGGTCATCATCGGCCCGCGCACGATGGACCAGCTCACCTCGCTGCTCAAGGGGGCCGACCTGGTGCTCGACGACGCGGTGCTCGACCGGATCGACGAGATCGTGGCGCCGGGCACGGACCTCTACCGGGCCGACGGCGTCTGGCAGCCCCGCGCCCTCACCGAGCCGACCCTGCGCAGGCGCCCGACGGGCGAGCGAGCGGCCAGGGACTGACCCTCGCCAGAGGGCGGTGACGGCCGCGCGGGCCCAAGCTCGCTCCGCGGCCGTCACCGCACAGGCTTCCGGCCAGGACATCACGGCCGGCGTGCCCGGGTCGATGTGCCATCAGCAGATGTCGATGTGAGTGAAGTCGTACACCGCCTCGTTCGGGACGATCTCGGTGATCCGGCCGTTCGCCTCGATGCTGGCGCGATAGTTGGGCCCCCAGAAACGGACTACGGCTCCGCCGGTCTGGTTGTTGCGAACAGCCAGCGCGTCGATGAAGTTCGAGAGCGAACGCGTCTCGCACCTGAACAGGTGGAAGATGCTGTGAGTGCCGTCGCCCTGGCCGACCGACACGCAGGCGATCCCAGATGCCCAGGAGCACGCACCTAGCTGCGCGTTCCGATCGGCACTCGGCACATTCCGTGCCCATACCCGCTCGCCCGAGTACAGCGGATAGATCTCCGGTGTCCAAGCGGCCCTTCCGGCCGCAACGTTGGGTGCTGCCTGTGCCGGCGCCTGCGCCGCCAGCGGAAGGGCCAGTGCGGCGATCAACGTCACGACCATCGCGGCCGCCCGCTTTCTGAAACCTGTCACGCTCATGTGATCTCCTCTGTGGTCCTCGGGCCTGGTGGGGCTCCTGGGGTTCGGCCTCAGTGTGGTCCGCGCATCGAAAAGCAGGCCACGGCTTTCGGGCAGCGCCGAAAGGCCGTGGTCACAGCCGCGTTCGCAGAACCGCGTGACCCACACCGGAACGTTTTCCTGGGAAGCGGGAGCGGGAGCAGGACGCGGCCCGGGGGAGTGGTGGCGGCGCAGAATCGCCGTTGCAGGTGAACTGTCCTGCGAAAACGGGTACTTACTCGTGCGTCAGATGCTATTGACGCCTCGGCTGTCCATTGGGACTGTAGGGGACATGTCGAATGTGGCGGACATGTCAAAATTGCGCATACGTCTGCTCGGTGTCCTGGTCCTCGTCACCGGCTTCCTGACCACGGCGGGCCCCACCCAGCCCGCCTCCGCTCTCACTGACGAACTCTGGTTCGACTCCCAGGCCGCCGCGACCCTCACGGTCGACGGCGGCAGGTTCAAGGACGGCCTCGGCCGCGAGGTCGTCCTGCGCGGCTACAACGTCTCGGGCGAGACGAAGCTCAAGGAGAACAACGGTCTGCCCTTCGCCTCGGTCGCCGACGCCCGGAAGTCGGCGACCGCGCTCCGGGCGCTCGGCGGCGGCAACTCCGTCCGCTTCCTGCTGTCCTGGGCGTACGCCGAGCCCGTGCGGGGCCAGGTGGACACCGCCTACCTCTCGGCGGCCACCGCCCAGATGGGCGCCTTCCTCGACGCCGGTATCCGGGTCTACCCGGACTTCCACCAGGACCTCTACTCCCGCTGGCTGTTCGACCCCGACAGCTGGTACACCGGCGACGGCGCCCCCAAGTGGGCCGTCGACCTCGGGAACTACCCCGACGAGTACTGCGGCATCTGCCCGTTCTGGGGGCAGAACATCACCTCGAACGCCGCCGTGACGAAGTCGACGCACGACTTCTGGCACAACGCGTACGGTGTCCAGGACTCCTTCCTGGCCACCGCCCAGAAGACCATGGCGTACATCAAGCAGCACCTCTCGGCAGCACAGTTCCAGGGCGTCGTCGGCTTCGACCCGTGGAACGAGCCGCATCCCGGCGTCCTCGACTCCGGGCAGACGAGCAGGGCGTGGGAGAAGGACGTCCTGTGGCCGTTCTACGTCAAGTTCCGCTCCCGGATGGACGCCGCGGGCTGGCAGTCCAAGCCCGCCTTCGTCGAGCCCAACCTGTTCTGGAACGCCAACATCGACTTCCAGAAGCAGGAGGGCGGACTGCTCGACGCGGGCACCATCGGGCCGCGCTACGTCTTCAACACCCACTTCTACGACCAGAAGGCGATCTCCGGTGTCTTCATGTGGGGCAAGGCGGAGAACGGCCAGTACACCGCCGACTTCGGGAGCGTCCGTGACCGGGCCGCCGCCGGAGGGACGACCGCGATCGTCAGCGAGTTCGGGCATCCGCTCGCCGGGTCGGTCTCCGACAAGGCGCCCACGGTCTACAAGGCCATGTACCAGGCGCTCGACTCCCGTGTGAAGGGCGGAAGTTGGTGGTCGGACCCGGCCGCCTCCGGTCCGGTGCTGTCCGGTTCGCAGTGGCAGTGGGACATCTACCACGGCCGCCACCACGAGCTGATGAACGACAACCCCGACAAGGTGCAGACCGAGGGCGACGCCTGGAACGGCGAGGACCTCTCCGCCGTACGCCTCGACGACTCCGGTACGGCCGTGCTCCGCCAGGACGCCCGGCTCCTCGACCGGGTCTACCCGAGCGCCACGGCGGGCAGCGCCCTCGCCTTCACCTACGAGGACCGCTCCCGCGACGGCTCCACCACGCTGACCTGGAACCCGGTGCCCAGCACCCTGCCGAACGTCTCCTCGCTCGTCGGGTCCGGGCAGTACGCCCTGCTGGTGTGGCGCTCCGACGGCAGCACCGAGCCGACGGAACTGCACCTGCCGGCGTCCTTCCCCACCGGGTCCACCACGGTGGTGTCCGACCTCGGGGTGACCTCCTCGCCGCCGGCGTACACCACGGCCACGCCGGTCGCGGCGGCCAAGGAACCCGGCGGCACCGGCAGCCGCCGGCTGCTGCTCACCGCCCCGGACACGGGGAAGCTGCACTACGCGCTGGTCACCAACGGCGCGACAGCCCCGTCCGCGACGCGGTTGGACGCGGCGCGCACGGAGCTGTCGGGGTGGCTGGCCTCTGAGTTCAGTTAGCGGAGGGACCGGTCCAGCCGGTCGGCACCTTTGCCACCCGCACCCGCTGCGGGTGGTCGCCGACCGGCACGGACAGGGTCTTCTTCCCGGTGGCGAAGTCGATCACGGTGACCTGGTCGGCGCCGCTCTCGGAGACCACACAGGACTTGCCGTCCCCGCTGACGGTCGACCAGTACGGCTTGGAGACGGGGACGAGCGGGCCCTCCTGGAAGGTCGCGCGGTCCACGACGGTGGCGTAGTCGTCCATCGTCCCCGCGATGCACAGCTTGGTGCCGTCCGGCTTCATCGTGAGGCCGTGGTGGCGTGAGTCGTTGACGAAGGTGGTGCGGTCGTCGCTGACCCCGGGGGACTTCGGCAGGGTCTTGGTCCGGGTGATCTTGTCGGTGGTGATGTCGTACTCGAAGAAGCCGTTGAAGAACGACACCTGGAAGTACAGCTTCGTCTCGTCGGGCGAGAACGCGGCGGGGCGCACCGCGTCCGAGTAGTCGTTCAGTCCGATCGCGTTGAGCCGGTCGCGCATGTCGATCACCTTGACCTGCTGGAAGGTGTTCGCGTCGGCGACGGTGATCTTCCGGTCGCCCTTCGTCCAGTCCAGCCACGGGGCGTCGCTCTGGGTGTTCACGTCGCCGATGGCCATGTTCCAGATGTACTTGCCGTCACGGGTGAAGATGTTCTCGTGCGGCTTGTCGCCCGTCTTGAAGGAACCGACCTGCTTGCCGGTGACGATGTCCAGCACGTGCACGGTGTTCCCCGTCGACGCCGAGACCGCGACCCGCTTGCCGTCGGGGGAGACCGCCATGTGGTCGGCGCGGAAGCCCGACACCGGGAAACGCCAGTTGATGGCGCCGGTGGTCAGGTTGATCGACACCACGTCGGCGAAGCTGGGGCGGGAGACGACCATCGCCGAGCCGTCGGGTGTGGAGTACATGTCGTCCACGAACTGGTCGTGGCCCTCTCCCACGCTGTTGCGGATCGTCATGAAGGCGATCCACTTGATCGGGTCGGCGTTGATCTCCGCCATTCGCTGGGCCTTGTCCGGGACGACGTTCACCCGGCCGATCTTCGCGAAGTCACCCGTGGCCTTGATGACGTCGGCGGTGCCCTCCCAGTTGTTGCCGACGAACATCACCTCGCGCAGGTCCGCGTCGGCGGCCGAGGGGGCGGCGGAGGCGGACGCGGCGGCGGAGGCGGTCAGGGTCAGCGCGGCGGCCACGGCACCGAGGTGACGCATCCGGCGCCTCCGGGGCCCGGGGGTGGGGATCATGGCTGGTTCCTCCTGCTTGCTGGGGGCATGACAAGGCGGCTCTGGGGAGAGAACAGGGTGGAGAATCTGAATACGTCAGCGTTCAGAGTGGACTTACTGGAAAGTAAGGAACGGGTGCGCTTCTCCACAAGACCACGGACGCGACAAAATCGAGCGAGCACCGGTTCGGCCGTCGAACGGGTGATGCCATGTCGGGAGGAGAAGCGTGGCGGGCAGGCTCAAACAGCCCACCGGCCGTTACGGGGGACGGTCCGCCGAGGAGCGCCAGGCCGAGCGCCGGCGCCGCTTCCTCGACGCGGCCCTCCAACTCTTCGGCGACAGCCCCGGGTTCCGGGGCACGACCATCGCGGCCCTCAGCGAGGCGGCCGGCCTGTCGACCCGTCAGTTCTACGAGGAGTTCCGCACCCTGGAGGACGTCCTGGCCGCGCTCCACCTCCAGGTCAACGACTGGGCCGAGGAGGCCGCGCTCGCCGGCCTCGCCACGGCGGACGGCAGGCCGGTCGCCGAGCGGGTCGCCGCGGCGTTCCGCGCCTACGCAGCGAACGTCACCGGGGACCCGCGTCGGCTGCGCATCACCTTCACCGAGATCATCGGCGTGAGCCCCCGCCTCGAACGCCAGCGTCTCGAACGGCGCTCCCGCTGGGTCGACTTCCTCTGCGCGGAGGCCGCCGCGGCCGCCGACCGCGGCGAGGCCGCCCACCGCGACTACCGTCTCGCCGCCACGGCCTTCATCGGCAGCGTCAACGGCCTCCTCCACGACTGGCAGGCCGGATACGTCGACGCCGACCTCGACGAGGTGGTCGACGAACTGGTCCGGCTCCTCCTGGGAATCCTCCGTCCGGTGGGGTGGCGACCGGAGGGCACGTGAGGCGTTGGGGGGCGCCCCCCGGGGCGCCCGGACGCTCGCCTCGCCGTGCCGCTCCGCCGGTTCAGGTCGCCAGTCGGTTCAGCGCCCGCAGGACCGGTGCCACCCCGTCCTCCGCGGCCAACTCCTCCGCCAGGGTCCGGGCCCGGCGGCCGTACGCCGGGTCGGTGGTCGCCCGCCGCAGCGCGGCGGCCAGGGCGTCGGCGGTGAAGCCCCGTAGCGGCACCGCTCCCGGTGACACCCCGAGGGCGACGAGCCGGGCCGCCCAGAACGCCTCGTCGAACTGGACGGGGACCGGCACGGCGGGAACACCGGCGCGCAGGCCCGCCGCGGTGGTGCCGGCGCCCGCGTGGTGGACGACCGCGGCCATCCGGGGGAAGAGCAGGGAGTGCGGTATCTCGCCGATGGTGAGCATGTCGTCGCCCTCACCCCGCAGTTCGCCCCAGCCACGCTGGATCACCCCGCGCAGCCCGGCCATCCGCAGGGCGCGTACGACCTCGTCGCTCATCCGCCGGGCGTCCGGGACCGTGGCACTGCCGAGACCCACGAACACCGGGGCCGGTCCGGCGTCGAGGAAGTCCAGCACCTCCGCGGGAAGCCGGTCCTCGCGGTCGTACGGCCACCAGTACCCGGTGACATCCAGTCCGGGCCGCCAGTCGCCGGGCCGGGGCACCACCCGGGTGCTGAAGCCGTGGAACACCGTCCACCCCTGCCGGTCCCGGGCCCGGTGCCCCGCGATCCGCCCGGTGCGCGGCAATCCGAGGGCGGCGCGCAGCCTGCGCACCTCCTCCGCGAAGACCCACTCCACGGAGATGTTCACCGCGTGCCCGGCCGCCCGGTTGAGGACGGGCCCCCAGGACCGCACACCGGTCATCGGCGGCGCGAACTCGCCGGTCGGCGCCAGCGGTTGGAGATTCACGCCGAAACTCGGGATCGACAGCCCCTCGGCGACCGCGTGCCCGAACGGGGCGAGCGTGCCGGCCAGCAGCAGGGCGTCGCCGGCGCGGGCCGCGGCCACCAGGTCGTCGGCCATCCTTCCGACCGCCTCGCGCGCCATGCGCACCGCCCGCAGCAGCTTCCCGGCGCCGGTGGTGCTGCGGTGCAGCCTCCGTCCGCTGTCCGACTCCAGCTCGGCCCGCGGATCCACGGGCAGCGCGTGGAAGAGGACCCCCGAGCCCGCCACCAACGGCCGGAAGCGGTCGTGCGTCACGAGGGTGACCTCGTGCCCGGCCCGCACCAGCCGGTGCCCCAGCCCGGTGTACGGCGCCACGTCGCCCCGGGAACCCGCCGTCATGATCGCTACCCGCACGCAGGCCAGTATGGCGGCGCGACCGCTCCGGAACAGACGGACTGGGCCGCGATGACGCGAAACAGTCTCCCGGCGATGGGAAGGGGCCGACCGGATGCGGCCCGGCTACTCGTCCCAGGCCTGGAGCAGCGTGTGGTCGACGATCTTGCCGTCGCGCAGGGTGATCATCGAGCTCGCCAGGACCCGCACACCGTCCGGGTACTCGCAGGACTCGGTGTAGGCGACCTGGTCGCCCTGGACGACGCACTGCTCGAGCTTGTGCGTCATCTCCCGGCTGCAGACGTCCTCCAGCATCTCGCCGATCTCCGACCGGCCGTGCAGGACCTTGGGGTGGCTGGGCTGCGTGTTGTGATCGACGACGCGCATCTCGGCGTCGTCGGCGTACAGGGAGAGCAGGGTCGACGCGTCCGCCTGCTCGGTGCCTCGGCGCAGCATCTCGGTGTCGAACGCGGGGCTTGCCGCGGTACCCATGGGTGACCTCCTTCGAGGGCCGCGGCCCGGCGGGGGAGCGGGCCGCGAGGGGCTCCTGCTATCGAGGCTCCTCCGCCCCGCGGAACCCGGCAAGCGCTGAGGGGACCGGCCGCGCGCCGTGCGCCTCACGGGTGAGCGGGCGTGACCGTCCGGGGCCGCGCGGCGTTGCTGAAGGCATGATCTCAACTCGACGTATCGTCGCCGCCGTAGGGCTCGCCGTCGGTGTCACCGGCCTGGCCGCCCCGATGGCCAACGCGGCCGGCGCCACCGACGCGGTGACCACGTTCAGCCCCATGGCGACGCTGGACTCCCTCACGGTCACCGACCTCCCGGAGCAGCACAAGGACTCCGTCCCCCGCCCCTCCGAGCAGCTCGCCCACCTGAACCGGGTCCACGAACTGAACAAGTTGAACGAACTGCACCAGGTCACCGACCTGGCCGCGCCCGTCCTCGGGCTCCTCGGCGCCATCGAGTAGGAAAACGGTTCCTCAGGACCCAAGGGCCCCACCACGCTGTGCGCGGTGGGCCCTTGACTTTTCCCGGGACCCCGGCAGAGCATCACGAGTGTGTAACGTGAAGTGATCTTCACTTTACGAACAAGCGGGAGGGAATCGCCCACTCCCGTACCGTCGTCGACCGTACCCCCGAGGAAGCCGCGCCATGGCCATAACCCGTGACCTTCTGATCGGCGGCAAGGACGTGCCCGCCGCGTCCGGCCGCACCACCGAGGACTTCGAGCCGTACACCGGGGAGGTGTACGCGACGGTCGCGGCGGCCGGACCGGAGGACGTCCGGCGGGCCGTGGACGCCGCCGACGCGGCGTTCGAGGAGTGGGCGGCCCTCGCGCCCTTCGCCCGGCGGGCGATCTTCTTCAAGGCCGCCGACCTGCTGGACGCCCGGGGCGAACAGGTCGCCGAGATCATGGCGCGGGAGGCGGGCGGCACCCGCCCCTGGGCGCTGTTCAACGTGATGCTCGCCGCCAACATCCTGCGCGAGGCGGCGGCCGCCATCACCGCCCCGCGCGGCGAGGTCCTCTCCTCCCAGAAGGAGGGCGCGCTGAGCCTCGCCGTCCGCGAACCGCTCGGCGTCGTCGCGGCGTTCGCGCCGTGGAACGCGCCCGTCATCCTCGGCGTACGGGCCGTCGCGGCTCCCCTGGCCGCCGGCAACACCGTCGTCGTCAAGCCCAGCGAGGACGCGCCCATCGCCTGCGGTCTGCTGGTCGCCGACGTGTTCCGGGAGGCCGGTCTGCCCGACGGCGTCCTCAACGTCATCACCAACGCGCCCGAGGACGCGGCCGAGATCGCCGAGGCGCTGATCTCCGACGAGCGGGTGCGCGCGGTGAACTTCACCGGCTCCACCAACGTCGGCCGGATCATCGGCGAGCACGCGGCCCGCCATCTCAAGCCCGCCGTCCTGGAGTTGGGCGGAAAGAACGCGGTCATCGTCCTCGACGACGCCGACGTGGACTACGCGGTCGACGCCGTCACCTTCAGCGTCTTCATGAACGCCGGGCAGATCTGCATGTCCGGCGACCGGATCCTCGTGCACGAGTCGCTGGCCGAGGAGTTCGCGCAGAAGTTCACCGCCAAGGTCGCCACGCTGCGCGCGGGCGACCCCGGCCACCCGCACACCGTGGTCGGGCCGCTGGTGAGCGCCGCCGCCGCCCAGCGGATCGCGGGGCTCGTGGAGGACGCGGTCGCCAAGGGGGCCACCGTCCTCGCCGGGGGCGGCCGGCCCGAGGGCGCGGTGCACCCCGCGACCGTGCTCACCGACGTCCCCAAGGACGCCGACCTGTACTACGCCGAGTCCTTCGGCCCGCTCTGCGTCCTGGAGACGTTCGCCGAGGACGACATCGCCGTGAAGCTCGCCAACGACACCGACAACGGCCTGAGCTGCGGCATCATCACCGAGAACGCCACCCACGGACTGGCCGTCGCCCGCCGGATCCGCACCGGCATCGTGCACATCAACGACCAGTCCGTGGCCGACGAGCCCCAGGTGCCCTTCGGCGGCGTGAAGGCCTCCGGCTACGGGCGGTTCGGCGGCCGCTGGGGCATCGAGGCGTTCTCGAACACCCGCTGGGTGACCATGTCCACCCAGCAGGCGCACTACCCGTTCTGAGCGCTGAGGTCGGACGCCAGGAACTGCGTGGCCGCCAACTCCGCGTACAGCGGGTCGGCGGACACCAGTTCCCGGTGGGTGCCGACCGCGCGGACCCGCCCGGCGTCCATGACCACGATGCGGTCGGCCATCGTCACCGTGGACAGCCGGTGCGCCACCACCAGCACCGTCGTCGTCCGCGCCACGTCGGCGACCGTGTCGCGCAGCGCCGCCTCGTTGACCGCGTCCAGCTGGCTGGTCGCCTCGTCGAGCAGCAGCAGACGCGGCCGCCGCAGCAGCGCACGGGCGATGGCGACACGCTGGCGCTCACCCCCGGACAGCTTGGTGCCCCGGTGGCCGACCAGCGTCTCCAGGCCCTGCGGCAGCTTGGCGACCAGACCGTCCAGCCGGGTCGTCTTCAGCACCCGCCCCAGCTCGCCCTCGTCGGCCCCCGGGTTGCCCAGCAACAGGTTGTCCCGCAGCGTGCCGGACAGCACCGGAGCGTCCTGCTCCACATAGCCGATCGCCGCCCGCAGCCGGGGCAGTTCCCACGTGGTGACGTCCCGGCCGTCGACCGTGATGACGCCCGCCTCCGGGTCGTAGAACCGCTCGATGAGCGAGAACACGGTCGTCTTGCCCGCGCCCGAGGGCCCCACGAACGCGGTCATCCCCCGCGCCGGGACCTCGAACGTCACCCCGTGGTGCACATACGGCAGGTCCTCGGCGTACCGGAAGCGGACGTCGGTGAAGGCGAGCGCGGCGGGTTCGCAGTCCGGTCCCGGCAGCGGTGCGGGCCGGGCGGCCGGCTCGGCGGGCAGCCGCAGCGCCTCCTGGATACGGGCGAGCGCGGCGGCACCGGTCTGGTACTGGGTGATGGCACCCACGACCTGCTGGATCGGCGACATCAGATAGAACACGTACAGCAGGAACGCCACCAGCGTGCCCACGTCGATCGCGCCGGTGGCGACCCGGGCGCCGCCCACCGCCAGCACCGTGATGAAGGCGATCTGCATGGCGAGCCCGGCCGTGTTGCCGGCCGCCGCCGACCACTTGGCGGCCCGTACGCTCTGCCGCCACGACTCCTCCGCCGCCGCGTGCACGGTCTCCTCCTCGCGGTGCTCCGCGCCGGACGCCTTCACCGTGCGCAGCGCGCCGAGGATCCGTTCCAGCGAGGCGCCCATCGCCCCGACGGCGTCCTGCGCCGCCCGGCTCGCCCGGTTGATGCGCGGGACGATCACCCCGAACACCACCCCGGCGCCGAGGATCACCCCCAGGGTCACGGCCAGCAGCACCGGATCGACGAACCCCATCAGCGCCACCGTCGCGACGAGGGTGAGCCCGCCGGTGCCGAGGCCCACGAGGGTGTCGGTGGTGACCTCGCGCAGCAGTGTCGTGTCGGAGGTGATGCGCGCCATCAAATCGCCCGGCTCGCTGCGGTCCACCGCGGTGATCCGCAGCCGCAGCAGATACGACGACAGGGTGCGCCGCGCGCCCAGCACCACCGACTCGGCGGTGCGCCGCAGCACGTACGAACCCAGTGCGCCCACCGCCGCGTTGCCCACGACCAGCGCCGACATCAGCAGCAAGGCCCAGGTGATGGCCCGGTCGTGGGACAGGTCGTCGATCAGCTCCCGCGCCACCAGCGGCAGGGCGAGCCCCGTCGCGCCGGTGACCAGGGACAGCACTGCGCCCAGCAGAAGTGCCCAGCGGTGGGGCCGTACATAGCCGAGCAGCAGCCGCCAGTTGGGCTGCTGCTCGGCCGGGGGGTCAGTCGTGATCACGACGCTCCTCGGCAGGTCGGTCGGGGAGTGGGGACCGGGCGTGGAGCTTCAGCCTACGTCGGGGGTGAGCGGCACCGTGAACACCTTTTCAACCCCCCCGGCAGTCACCTCCTCTCCCGTCTAGGCCCTGTCGTCACATTCCCGCCGTCGCCCGGAGGGGGGGAGGTGGGAATGTGACGACAGGGCCTAGCTGTTCTGTCTCGGGAGGTTGTGGACGAGTGAGCCAGGTCTCGGCTGGGGGATCTTGAACAGGTGAGGGCCTTCCGGTTCGGTGTGGATTGCGACG